>NZ_JBSHKH010000096.1:0-31945 GCF_053643595.1 Streptomyces sp. NPDC055506
TTGCAAAGACAGCGGACGCGATTAGCGCTTGCTGTACTGCGGGGCCTTGCGGGCCTTCTTCAGACCGGCCTTCTTGCGCTCGACCGCACGGTCGTCGCGCTTGAGGAAGCCGGCCTTCTTCAGCGGGCCGCGGTTGTTGTCGACGTCCGCCTCGTTCAGCGCACGGGCGACACCGAGACGGAGCGCACCGGCCTGACCGGAGACACCGCCGCCGGAGATGCGGGCGACGACGTCGTAGCGGTCGTCGAGCTCGAGCACCTTGAAGGGCTCGTTGACTTCCTGCTGGTGCACCTTGTTCGGGAAGTAGTCCTCGAGGGTGCGACCGTTGATCTTCCACTTGCCGGTGCCCGGGACGATCCGGACACGGGCGATGGCGTTCTTGCGACGGCCCAGGCCGGCGGCCGGCTGGGGCTCACCGAAACGCGAGGCGAGGGACTCGGAGGTGTACTCACCCTCCACCGGAACCTCGGACTCGGTGGTGTAGCTGTCGATGTCGACTTCTTCGAGCGGCTGCTCGGCAGTGGTCTCGGCCACGATGCTCCTCAGATTCTGTTCAGTCTTAGGGGGTGTGGCCGGACTTACTGCGCGACCTGGGTGATCTCGTACGGCTGCGGCTGCTGCGCGCCGTGCGGGTGCTGGTCACCCTTGTAGACCTTCAGCTTCGAGAGCATCTGACGGCCCAGGGAGTTCTTGGGGAGCATGCCCTTGACGGCCTTCTCGACGGCCTTCTCGGGGTTCTTGTCCAGCAGCTCGTCGTAACGGACGGAACGCAGACCACCCGGGTAACCGGAGTGGCGGTACGCCATCTTCTGGGTCCGCTTGTTGCCGGACAGGTGCACCTTGTCCGCGTTGATGATGATGACGAAGTCACCAGCGTCGACGTGGGGGGCGTAGATCGGCTTGTGCTTGCCCCGGAGGAGGGTCGCTGCGGTGGTGGCGAGACGACCCAGGACAACGTCCTGGGCGTCAATGACGTGCCACTGGCGCGTCACATCGCCGGGCTTGGGGCTGTACGTACGCACGGTTCGTAGCCTTCGCTTCGAGTGAATGGTCCATAACAGGTCACCGAAACGATCACGACAGCCTTGACCGCACTGCGGTGACGCAAACCGCGTGCTGGTCGCTGGTCATCGGCCCGGCGGACCGGTGTAAGGGCCCGTCCCGTGAGAATGAGCAAGCCAATACACAACGAACAAGCAGAATACCGGGGCACACCACAAGGGTCAAAACGCGGGATCACCGTCGACGATCGAACACGCAGACGCACAGGCCCGCACAGAGCGTGACCGCCCTCCGCAGAGTCCGGCGCCGCACCGGCCGCACCAACGGAAACACCGACGACAGCAGCACATCGACGACCACCGCGGCGCCCCACCGCAGCACGGATCCGCCCCCGCGCGGACGACGGTACGCCCGCAGCGCCGCGAGCCCGGCCGGCAGCCCGACCGACGGCCACGACAGCAGGCACACCAGCAGCGCGACGGCCACCAGCACCCGCACGGACCCCACCCACAGACTCCGGCTCACGAGTCGCCCCAACCACCCGGAGATGTCGCCTTTGCCCGTCAGCATGGGAGGAACGCTAAGCGCTACAAGGCCGATCCAGACGGACCAGCACACCCCATGTCCCGTCTAAGATGCGCCACATGAGCTATGGGCAGGGGGGACCCCAGTCCCAGTGGGATCCCTGGAAACCGCAGTCGCAGCAGCCCTGGAACAGCGGGGGCGGAGGCCAGTCTCCGGACTGGGCCGCGCTCGCCGAGGCGTCCGAGTCACGTAACAAACGACGCCGGCTGCTGCTGGTCGGCGGTGGCGCGGTCGCCACCGTCGCGATCGGTGCCGCCGTGGCCGTGGCCGTGGTCTCGGCCAACGGCGACAACCAGGCGAACAACCCGGCCTCCCTGCCCTCGGCGGACATCCCGAGCGGGTCGCCCACCGGCCCGTCGTTCGCCCCGACCAGTGCCCCGCCCCCTCTGGACCCGAAGGACTTCGTCGCCAGCGCGAAGAAGGACAAGGCGCCGCTCGGCCCGGACACCCTCTTCCCCGGCACCCAGCTGACCATGGGCGAGACGGTCTACAAGAAGGGCCCCACGGCCGACACCAGGAGCTGCGGCACGGCGGCGGGCGGCTCGCTGCCCAAGGCCCTCAAGGCGAACGACTGCACCCGCCTGATACGAGTCACCTACTCCAAGGACGGCATCGCGGTGACGGTCGGCGTGGCGGTCTTCGACACCGAGGCGCAGGCCGTCAAGGCCAAGGCCCAGACCAACAAGAAGAGCTTCGTGAAGTCGCTCTCCGGCGGCGGCGTGAAGCCCTTCTGCGAGGCCGGGTTCTGCCGCACGACCAGCAACTCCTACGGCCGCTACGCCTACTTCACCAACGCCGGCTTCACCAACGGCAAGGACGTGACGGAGAAGGACACCGAGGTGTTCGCCACCGGCGACAACCTCCAGCAGTTCACGTTCAACCAGATCCGCCGCCGCGGCGAGGCCCAGGCATCGGCCGCGGCCAACGAATAGCCGTCAGCAGCACCCGGCCGGCGGCAGCGACCGCTTGTTCCGCGCCTCCTTGTTGCGCGCGGCCAGCAGATCGTCGGCCGGGTAGCCGACCTCCTCCAGCGTCAGCCCGTGCGGCCGTACGACGTGCACGGCCGAGTCCCGGACGCCGGCCGCCAGCACCTTCCCCGGCCAGTCCGGCGGCCGGTGCCCGTCGCCCACGAACAGCAGCGCCCCGATGAGCGAGCGCACCATGTTGTGGCAGAAGGCGTCGGCCCGCACGGTCGCGGTGATGATCCCGTCGTCGCCCTTCGCCAGACTCAGATCCTGGAGTGTGCGGATCGTCGTCGCGCCCTCCCGCTTCTTGCAGTAGGCGGCGAAGTCGTGCTCCCCGAGCAGCCGGCGCGCGGCCTCGTTCATGGCGTCGACGTCGAGCGGCCAATCGTGCCACAGCACGTGATTCCGCAGCAGCGGGTCGACGCCCCCGGGATTGTCGGTGACCCGATAGGCATACCGCCGCCAGACGGCCGAGAACCGCGCGTTGAAGCCACTGGGCGCCTCCCTGAGGGCCCAGACCCGCACGTCCCGGGGCAGCCGCCCGGCGAGCCGCTTCAGCAGCTTCTGATGGTGCTCGGCCCAGACCTCACGCGGCAGATCGACATGCGCGACCTGCCCCCGGGCATGCACCCCGGCATCGGTACGCCCCGCCACGGTCAGCTCGTACGTCTCCCGCGACCGCGTCACGGTCCGCAGCGCGTCCTCGATCTCCCCCTGCACGGTCCGCCGCCCCCCGGCCTGCTTGGCCCACCCGGAGAACTCACTCCCGTCGTACGACAGATCAAGCCGGACACGAACGAACCCGGCAGCTGCTTCATCACTCACGCACAGATCCTCTCAGCAACAAAAAGCGGGCCCGCTCCTCAAAAGGAACGGACCCGCCAACGCCCTCTTCAGGGGCGCGGGGAACTGCGCGAACAACCACGACGAGGCCGCAGCCGCCGACGCACAGCCCCCGGCAGAACGCTTACGCGTCCTTCGACTCCTCGGCGGAAGCCTCAGCGGCCTCGTCGGACTCGGCCGGGGCGGCCTCGTCCTTCTTGAGGGCGTCTTCCTTGACCGCACGCTTCGTCGCGGCCTCGGCCTCGCCCGTCGCCTCCTGCGCCACCGTCAGCGCCTCGACCAGCTCGATGACAGCCATGGGCGCGTTGTCGCCACGGCGGTTACCGATCTTGGTGATACGGGTGTAGCCACCCGGACGGTTCTCGTAGCGCGGGCCGATCTCGGTGAAGAGCGTGTGCACGATGCTCTTGTCCGTGATCACCTGGAGCACCTGACGGCGGTTGTGAAGGTCGCCCTTCTTCGCCTTGGTGACCAGACGCTCGGCGTACGGCCGCAGCTTGCGGGCCTTCGCCTCGGTGGTGGTGATGCGACCGTGCTCGAACAGCGCCTTCGCGAGGTTCGCGAGGAGCAGCTTCTCGTGCGCGGCGCTGCCGCCCATACGGGCACCCTTGGTGGGCTTCGGCATGGTGTTTCTCCTAGGTGTCTGCCCCGGCCGTATCAGGTACCGGGGTCAGTATCTGAGCAGACGGTTGTCTGTCAGAGATCCGGGGTCCGCTGGCGCGAACCCCGGAAGCAGAGACTCAGTACTGCTCGGTCTCCACGAAGCCGGCGTCCGCGTCGTCGTCCGCACCGAACGCGTCCGCGGCGGCGGTCGGGTCGAACCCGGGAGGCGAGTCCTTCAGCGCAAGCCCCATACCCGCGAGCTTCGCCTTGACCTCGTCGATCGACTTCGCACCGAAGTTGCGAATGTCGAGCAGGTCCGCCTCGGAACGCGCGACGAGCTCACCCACGGAGTGGATGCCCTCACGCTTGAGGCAGTTGTACGACCGAACGGTGAGCTCGAGCTCCTCGATCGGCAGCGCCAGATCGGCGGCGAGGGCGGCGTCCGTCGGGGACGGACCCATGTCGATGCCCTCGGCGTCGATGTTCAGCTCGCGGGCGAGACCGAACAGCTCGACCAGGGTCTTACCGGCGGAGGCCATGGCGTCACGCGGACGCATCGCCTGCTTGGTCTCGACGTCGACGATCAGCTTGTCGAAGTCGGTGCGCTGCTCGACACGCGTGGCCTCGACCTTGTACGTGACCTTGAGCACCGGCGAGTAGATCGAGTCGACCGGGATCCGGCCGATCTCCTGGCCGACCTGCTTGTTCTGCACGGCGGAGACGTAACCGCGGCCGCGCTCGACCGTCAGCTCCATCTCCAGCTTGCCCTTGCCGTTGAGCGTGGCGAGGACGAGGTCGGGGTTGTGCACCTCGACACCGGCCGGGGGCGCGATGTCGGCGGCGGTGACCAGACCCGGGCCCTGCTTGCGCAGGTACATCACGACCGGCTCGTCGTGCTCCGAGGAGACGACCAGCTGCTTGATGTTGAGGATCAGGTCGGTGACGTCCTCCTTGACGCCCGGCACGGTGGTGAACTCGTGCAGGACACCGTCGATGCGGATGGACGTGACCGCCGCACCCGGGATCGAGGACAGGAGGGTCCGGCGGAGGGAGTTGCCGAGGGTGTAGCCGAAGCCCGGCTCCAGCGGCTCGATCACGAACCGGGAGCGGAATTCGTCGACGACCTCTTCGGTCAACGAGGGACGCTGAGCGATCAGCATATTGCGATCCTTCTGTCAGGGGCGCCCGCTATTTGACGCCCTGATGTGAAACAAGGGTACGGGCGATACGACCCGAAGGAGTCGTACCGCCCGAAAACCTCAGACCAAGCGGCCTGCGTCAGCGATCTGCGAAAGATCAGACGCGACGGCGCTTGGGCGGACGGCAGCCGTTGTGCGGGGTCGGCGTGACGTCCTGGATGGAGCCGACCTCGAGGCCGGTCGCCTGCAGGGAGCGGATCGCGGTCTCACGACCGGAGCCCGGGCCCTTAACGAAGACGTCGACCTTGCGCATGCCGTGCTCCTGGGCGCGGCGGGCAGCCGACTCGGCGGCCATCTGCGCGGCGAACGGCGTGGACTTGCGCGAGCCCTTGAAGCCGACGTGGCCGGCGGAGGCCCAGGAGATCACGTTGCCCGAGGGGTCCGTGATCGAGACGATCGTGTTGTTGAACGTGCTCTTGATGTGCGCGTGGCCGTGAGCGACGTTCTTCTTTTCCTTGCGGCGCACCTTCTTGGCAGCGCCCTGACGTCCCTTGGGGGGCATCTCTTAACTCCTACGGGAGGTGGTCGGTCCTACAGCGAAGACCGTGGACAGGCGTCCGCTGCGGACTACTTCTTGCCCGGCTTCTTCTTGCCGGCGATGGCGCGACGCGGCCCCTTGCGGGTGCGGGCGTTGGTGCTGGTGCGCTGACCGCGGACGGGCAGGCCGCGGCGGTGACGCAGACCCTGGTAGCAGCCGATCTCGACCTTGCGGCGGATGTCGGCCTGGATCTCACGACGGAGGTCACCCTCGGTCCTGATGTTGTTGTCCACGAACTCGCGGATCGCGACGAGCTGCTCCTCGGAGAGGTCGCGGACGCGGGTGTTCGGGTCGACGCCGGTGGCGGCCAGCGTCTGCTGCGCGAGGGTCCGGCCGATGCCGAACACGTAGGTGAGGGCGACCTCCACGCGCTTTTCGCGCGGGATGTCGACACCGGAAACGCGTGCCATTCAATGGCTCCAGTTACTTGTCGGAGGTCTTCCACAGAACCGACTCCCAGCCGCCGTATGAGGTACGAACTGGGTCCCCGGCCTCCGAACCAGGGGTGTCAGGCGAACATCGTCCGCCCGGGTCCTGCGTATGAACATATTCAGCTCGCGTCGCGCGAAGTCTCTGCGATGGATGCAGAGGGTGCGATCCGCTGTCGATCAGCCCTGGCGCTGCTTGTGGCGCGGGTTGTCGCAGATGATCATGACCCGGCCGTGACGGCGGATCACCCTGCACTTGTCGCAGATCTTCTTGACGCTCGGCTTGACCTTCATTAGGTGAGGTTCTCCGGGTCAGTGCCACCACCTCGCCGAAGCGAGATGCGGGGCAAGATCTACTTGTAGCGGTAGACGATCCGGCCACGCGTCAGGTCGTACGGAGACAGCTCCACCACGACCCGGTCGTCAGGGAGGATGCGGATGTAGTGCATGCGCATCTTGCCGCTGATGTGTGCCAGGACCTGGTGGCCGTTCTGGAGCTCGACCTTGAACATGGCGTTCGGAAGAGACTCGACGACAGTGCCCTCGATCTCGATGGCACCTTGCTTCTTGGCCACGCTTCGCCCTTCGAATCGACTACCTTGATCGACTCCGGGCGAGCGCATGCAGACATGCGGGTGCACCAGAGCCGACGAGTCAGTCTACGTCAGGCCCCTCAGAAACACGAATCGAGAGAGTCTGCCCCAGCGGGCCGGGCTTTAAGCGCCCCGACAGGGGCGCGGGGAACTGCGCGAACAACCCCCACGCCTCCGCAGCCGCCGACGATCCGGACCACCCACCCCGGACGGCTCTCAGCCCAGCGGATCCGGAGCAGCCACAATGCCCAGCTCGGCGAGCTTCGCCTTCCCCGCGTCGGGAGACGTCAGCACCAGCG
The DNA here is from genome assembly GCF_053643595.1 of Streptomyces sp. NPDC055506. Lineage (NCBI taxonomy): Bacteria > Bacillati > Actinomycetota > Actinomycetes > Kitasatosporales > Streptomycetaceae > Streptomyces > Streptomyces sp. NPDC055506. The sequence goes on from NZ_JBSHKH010000096.1 coordinate 7,056, forward strand.
GCCCCTCCTCGGTCAGCGCGACCGAGTGCTCCCAGTGCGAGGACCACGTGCCGTCGGTGGTGATGACCGTCCAGTCGTCCTGGAGGACCTCCGTCTTCGGGGTGCCCAGGGAGACCATCGGCTCGATGGCGAGGCAGAAGCCCGGCACCAGCTTCGGGCCCTTGCCGCGTCGCCGGTCGACGTAGTTCAGCAGGTGCGGGTCCATGTGCATCTCGGTGCCGATGCCGTGGCCGCCGTAGTCCTCGATGATCCCGTACTTGCCACCGCCGGGCTTGGGCTGGCGGCGGATGTACGTCTCGATGGCCCGGGAGACGTCGACCAGCCGGTTGCCCTGCTTCATGGCCGCGATGCCGGCCCACATCGACTCCTCGGTCACCCGGGAGAGCTCGACCAGCTCCGGGGCGTGGCCGGAGCCGACGAAGGCCGTGTAGGCGGCGTCGCCGTGCCAGCCGTCGATGATCGCGCCGCAGTCGATGGAGATGACGTCCCCGTCCTTGAGGACGACGTCGTCGGACGGGATGCCGTGGACGACGACCTCGTTCACGGACGTGCAGATCGTCGCCGGGAAGCCGCCGTAGCCGAGGAAGTTCGGCTTGGCGTTGTGCTCGGCGAGCACCTTGCGGGCGACCTGGTCCAGATCCTTGGTGGTGGCCCCCGGCACGGCGGCTTCACGGGTCGCCGCGTGGATGGCGGCGACGACCAGGCCCGCCTCGCGCATCTTGGCGATCTGCTCGGAGGTCTTGATCTGCACCATGGGGACTACGGCCTTTCTGGACCGGAGAGAGAATGAACGCCTTCAACGATACGGGGACGCTCGGGCGACCCCGCCCCACGCAGCAGCCGCGGCTCCCCGAGGGGAACCGCGGCCGTAGCTGCGTACGAACGACTACTTGTCGCCCTCGCCACGCTTCAGCGCCTCCATGGCGCGCGTCGTGACGTCCTCCACCTTGCCGAGCGCGGAGATCGTGACCACCAGGCCCTGGGCCTTGTAGTAGTCGATGATCGGCTCGGTCTGCGTGTGGTAGACCTCCAGCCGCGTGCGGACGGTCTCCTCGGAGTCGTCGTCCCGCTGGTACAGCTCGCCGCCGCAGACGTCGCAGACGCCCTCCTTGGCCGGCTGCTTGTACGTCACGTGGAAGACGTGCGAGGAGTCGCTGCGGCAGATGCGGCGGCCCGCGATCCGCTTGACGACCTCGTCCTCGGGGACCTCCAGGTCCAGCACCGCGTCGAGCTGCATGCTCTCGGTCTCGAGCAGCTCGTCGAGCGCCTCGGCCTGCGAGACATTGCGGGGGAAGCCGTCCAGCAGGAAACCGTTCTCGGCGTCCGGCTGCTCCATGCGGTCCTTCGCCATGGCGATGGTGACCTCGTCGGGCACCAGGTTGCCCGCGTCCATGTAGGACTTCGCCAGTTTGCCGAGTTCCGTCTGCCGGCTGATGTTGGCCCGGAACAGGTCGCCCGTGGAGATGTGCGGGATCGACAGGTTCTTGGCCAGGAACGCGGCCTGCGTTCCCTTACCGGCACCCGGCGGCCCGACGAGGACGATACGCATCAGCGGAGGAACCCTTCGTAATTGCGCTGCTGGAGCTGGCTCTCGATCTGCTTCACGGTCTCGAGGCCCACACCCACGATGATCAGGATGCTGGTCCCGCCGAACGGGAAGTTCTGGTTTGCCCCGAAACCAACCAACGCCATCGTCGGCACAAGAGCGATCAGACCCAGGTACAGCGAACCCGGCCAGGTGATCCGGTTGAGTACGTAGCTCAGGTACTCAGCGGTCGGTCGGCCAGCCCGGATGCCCGGGATGAAGCCACCATACTTCTTCATGTTGTCGGCGACTTCCTCGGGGTTGAAGGAGATCGCCACGTAGAAGAACGCGAAGAAAACGATCAGCAGGAAGTACGTAATGATGTAGTACGGGTGGTCGCCCTTGACGAAGTGTTGCTCGATCCAGGTCTTCCACTCCGACTTTCCGCCGGCGAACTGGGCGATCAGGGCCGGGATGTAGAGCAGCGACGAGGCGAAGATGACGGGGATCACACCCGCCTGGTTCACCTTGAGCGGGATGTACGTGGACGTACCGCCGTAGGAGCGGCGGCCGATCATGCGCTTGGCGTACTGCACCGGGATGCGGCGCTGGGCCTGCTCGACGAAGACGACCAGGCCGACCATGACCAGGCCGACGAGGATGACGGTGCCGAACTCGATCCAGCCGCCGGCCAGGGAGCCCTGCTTCTTGATCGCCCACAGGGCGGACGGGAAGGTGGCGGCGATCGAGATGAACATCAGGATCGACATGCCGTTGCCGATACCGCGGTCGGTGATGAGCTCACCGAGCCACATCACGGCCGCCGTGCCGGCGGTCATCGTGATGACCATGGTGATGGTGACGAAGATCGACTGGTCCGGGACGATCTGGCTGGCCACCGGGCAGCCCTGGAACAGGGCGCCGCTGCGGGCGGTGGCGACGAGGCCGGTGCCCTGGAGGATGGCGAGGGCGATCGTCAGGTAACGGGTGTACTGCGTGATCTTCGCCGTACCGGCCTGGCCCTCCTTCTTCAGGGCTTCCAGGCGGGGGATCACCACGGTCAGCAGCTGGAGGATGATGCTCGCCGTGATGTACGGCATGATGCCCAGCGCGAAGATCGTGATCTGCAGCAGCGCACCGCCACTGAACATGTTGACCAGACCGAAGAGACCCTGGTTGGCCTGGGCGTTATCGATACACGTCTGGACGTTCCGGTAATCGACACCTGGGATCGGGATGTGTGTACCGATCCGGTAGACCACGATGATGGCGAGCGTGAAGAGCAGCTTCTTGCGCAGGTCGGGCGTCTTGAACGCCCGGGCGAACGCGGTGAGCACGGTGCCTCCTGCGACCCCCGCGCAACTGCGTCAAGGGTGACGGTCTGAGAGTCCAATGGGAACAACGACATAGGTAACGGTCAACTGCCGCTCAGAGTGCCCGAAGTGAAGCACCCTGTGAAAAGAGGGCAGTGCAGGCCACCTTACCGGCGTGACTGCCGCCCTAGGAACGACCAACCGGGGATACCCCATATGTGGGGTATCCCCGGTCGGGATCGCTCAGGTCATCAAGACGCCTGTGGTGTTCAGACGAGCTCGGTGACGGTACCGCCGGCGGCGGTGATCTTCTCCTTGGCGGAGCCGGAGACGGCGTCGACCGTCACCTGCAGCGCCACGGAGAGCTCGCCCTGGCCGAGGACCTTGACGAGGCTGTTCTTGCGGACGGCACCCTTGTCGACCAGGTCGGCAACGGTGACCTCCCCACCCTCGGGGTAGAGGGCGGCGAGCTTGTCCAGGTTCACGACCTGGTACTCCGTCTTGAACGGGTTCTTGAAGCCCTTCAGCTTCGGGAGACGCATGTGGAGGGGCATCTGGCCACCCTCGAAGCGCTCCGGAACCTGGTAGCGGGCCTTCGTACCCTTGGTACCACGACCGGCCGTCTTACCCTTCGACGCCTCACCACGACCGACACGGGTCTTGGCGGTCTTGGCGCCCGGGGCGGGACGGAGGTTGTGGATCTTGAGCGGGTTGTTCTCCGCCATGATCAGTCGACCTCCTCGACCGTCACGAGGTGGCGGACGGTGTGCACCATGCCGCGGAACTCGGGGCGGTCCTCCTTGACGACCTGCGTGTTGATGCCCTTGAGACCAAGGGAACGCAGGGTGTCACGGTGGTTCTGCTTGCTGCCGATGTAGGACTTGACCTGCGTAATCTTGAGCTGCGCCATGATTACGCACCCGCCCCGGCACGCGCACGGAGAAGAGCCGCGGGGGCGACGTCCTCGAGGGGCAGACCACGGCGGGCCGCGATCTCCTCGGGGCGCTGCAGACCCCGGAGGGCCTCCACGGTCGCGTGCACGATGTTGATCGCGTTGTCGGAGCCGAGCGACTTCGACAGCACGTCGTGGATGCCGGCGCACTCGAGCACGGCACGCACCGGACCACCGGCGATAACACCGGTACCGGGCGACGCGGGCTTGAGCAGCACGACGCCGGCAGCCTTCTCACCCTGGATGGGGTGCGGGATGGTGCCCTGGATGCGGGGGACCTTGAAGAAGTGCTTCTTGGCCTCCTCAACGCCCTTGGCGATGGCGGCCGGCACCTCCTTGGCCTTGCCGTATCCGACACCCACGGTGCCGTCACCGTCGCCCACCACGACCAGCGCGGTGAAGCTGAAGCGACGACCACCCTTCACAACCTTGGCGACGCGGTTGATCGCGACAACGCGCTCAACGTACGCGGTCTTCTCGGCGGCAGCAGCGCCGCCGTCACGGCCCTTCCGGTCCCGCCGCTCGCCGCCACCGGCACCGCCACCGCGGCGCTGGGGTCCAGCCATTGGAATTACCTCTCTCTGTTTCCGCTAGCTACGGCAGGCTCAGAACTTGAGCCCGGCTTCGCGGGCGGCGTCCGCCAGGGCGGCGATGCGCCCCGCGTACTGGTTACCACCACGGTCGAACACGACGGCCTCGACACCGGCGGCCTTGGCGCGCTCGGCGACCAGGGCGCCGACCTGCTTGGCCTGCGCGGACTTGTCGCCCTCGCCACCGCGGATCGAGGTGTCCAGGGTGGACGCCGACGCCAGGGTGTGACCCTTGATGTCGTCGATCACCTGGGCCACGATGTGGCGGTTCGAGCGGGTAACGACCAGACGCGGACGCTCCGCCGTTCCGTTGATGTTCTTACGGATCCGGATGTGGCGGCGCTTGATCGCGGCGCGCTTGTAGGCGTCGCCCTTAAGGATCTTCTGTCCGTATGCCATGGCTTACTTACCCGCCTTTCCGACCTTGCGGCGGATGACTTCGCCCTCGTACTTGACGCCCTTGGCCTTGTACGGGTCGGGCCTGCGCAGCTTGCGGATGTTGGCCGCAACCTCGCCGACCTTCTGCTTGTCGATGCCCTCGACCGAGAAACGGGTCGGGGACTCCACCTTGAAGGTGATGCCCTCGGGGGCCTCGACCAGGATCGGGTGGCTGTAGCCCAGGGAGAACTCCAGGTTGGAGCCCTTGGCCTGGACGCGGTAACCGACACCGCTGATTTCGAGCTTCTTGACGTATCCCTGGGTCACACCGGTGATCATGTTCGCCACCAGCGTGCGGGACAGGCCGTGCAGGGCCTTGCTCTGCCGCTCGTCGTTGGGCCGGAGCACCTGAAGGGTGCCGTCCTCGGCCTTGGCGATGTCGATCGGCGCGATGACGGTGTGGGTCAGTTCGCCCTTGGGGCCCTTGACCGCGACCGTACGGCCGTCGATGGTGACGTCCACGCCGGCGGGAACCGGGATGGGGAGCTTGCCGATACGCGACATTGCTGTCTCTCCTCCGTTCCCGAACTACCAGACGTAGGCGAGGACTTCCCCACCCACGCCCTTCTTCTGCGCCTGCTTGTCGGTCAGGAGACCGTGGGACGTGGAGATGATGGCCACGCCCAGGCCGCCCAGAACCTTCGGCAGGTTGGTGGACTTCGCGTACACCCGGAGACCGGGCTTGGAGATCCGCTTGATGCCCGCGATGGAGCGCTCACGGTTGGGGCCGAACTTCAGCTCCAGGACGAGGTTCTTGCCGACCTCGGCGTCCTCGACCTTCCAGCCCGTGATGAAGCCCTCCTGCTGGAGGATCTCCGCGATGTGCGACTTGATCTTCGACGCCGGCATCGTCACGGAGTCGTGGTATGCCGAGTTCGCGTTCCGCAGACGCGTCAGCATGTCTGCGATCGGATCAGTCATGGTCATGAATTGGCCTTCGGCCTCTCTCGCCGGGGTTTCCTGGTGCGCCATCCCTCTCCCCGATCCGAGACGGGACGGGTGCGGCGCGGTGGACCTACGGCGTAGTAAGTCGTACGGGCGACCGTCAGGCGCCCAACCCTCCAAGCCTAAGCCATGAAGGGGCGGGCGCCTGACACGCCCATTGCTTACCGAGAGCCCTGCTAATCCCTTATTAGGGGGATTACCAGGAGCTCTTGGTCACGCCCGGCAGCTCGCCACGGTGAGCCATCTCACGAAGGCACACGCGGCACAGGCCGAACTTGCGGTACACGGAGTGCGGGCGGCCACAGCGCTGGCAGCGGGTGTAGCCACGCACACCGAACTTGGGCTTGCGAGCAGCCTTCGCGATCAGAGCCTTCTTCGCCATCTCGCTCACGCCTCCTTGAAGGGGAAGCCGAGGTGACGAAGGAGCGCGCGGCCCTCAGCGTCGTTGGTCGCCGTGGTCACCACGGTGATGTCCATACCCCGGGTGCGGTCGATCTTGTCCTGGTCGATCTCGTGGAACATGACCTGCTCCGTGAGACCGAAGGTGTAGTTGCCACGGCCGTCGAACTGCTTGGGGGACAGGCCGCGGAAGTCGCGGATGCGCGGCAGCGCGAGCGACAGGGTGCGGTCCAGGAACTCCCACATGCGGTCGCCACGGAGCGTGACGTGGGCACCGATCGGCTGGCCCTCACGCAGCTTGAACTGCGCGATGGACTTGCGGGCCTTGGTGACGGCCGGCTTCTGACCGGTGATCGTGGTGAGGTCCTTGATGGCACCCTCGATCAGCTTGGAGTCGCGGGCGGCGTCGCCCACACCCATGTTGACCACGATCTTGACGAGACCGGGGATCTGCATGACGTTCTCGTACTTGAACTCGTCACGCAGCTTGCCCGTGATCTCCTCACGGTACTTCTGCTTCAGACGCGGGCTGGTGGTGGTCGTCATCAGATGTCCTCACCCGTCCGCTTGGCAACGCGGATCTTGTTGCCTTCGTCGTCGAAGCGGTAACCGACGCGGGTCACGACCTTGTTGCCGTCCTTCTCAACGACCAGCTGGACGTTGGAGACGTGGATCGGCGCCTCGGTGGTGACGATGCCGCCGGCCTGCGAACCGCGAGCCGTCGGACCTGCCTTGGTGTGCTTCTTGACCCGGTTGACACCCTCGACCAGGACACGCTCGTCGCGCGGGAAAGCGGCAATGACCTTGCCCTGCTTGCCCTTGTCCTTACCGGTGATGACCTGGACCAGGTCGCCCTTCTTGATCTTCATGCTCACAGCACCTCCGGCGCGAGGGAGATGATCTTCATGAACTTCTTCTCGCGCAGCTCACGGCCGACCGGGCCGAAGATACGGGTGCCACGAGGGTCGCCGTCGTTCTTCAGAATGACAGCGGCGTTCTCGTCGAAGCGGATGTACGAGCCGTCCGGACGGCGGCGCTCCTTGACGGTGCGAACGATGACCGCCTTGATGACGTCACCCTTCTTCACGTTGCCGCCGGGGATCGCGTCCTTGACGGTGGCGACGATGACGTCACCGATACCCGCGTAGCGGCGACCGGAGCCACCGAGCACACGGATGCAGAGGATTTCCTTCGCACCCGTGTTGTCGGCGACACGCAGTCGCGACTCCTGCTGGATCACGTCTATCTCCTGGTTGTCTGCCGGTTCCCGGCAGGGGCTTTCCTCGTGCGAGGTCGGCCCCTGCCGAGCCTGGCGGAACGATTCCTAGGGGGTCCCCCTAGGAGGGATTACTTGGCCTTCTCGAGGATCTCGACGACGCGCCAGCGCTTCGTCGCGGACAGCGGCCGGGTCTCCATGAGGAGGACACGGTCGCCGACGCCCGCGGCGTTCTGCTCGTCGTGCGCCTTGAGCTTGTTGGTACGGCGGATGACCTTGCCGTACAGCGCGTGCTTGACGCGGTCCTCGACGGCGACGACGACGGTCTTGTCCATCTTGTCGCTGACGACGAGACCCTCGCGGGTCTTGCGGAAGCCGCGGGCCTCTGCAGTCTGCTCAGTCACGTTGCTCTCACTCATCAGGCGCTCTCCACCGTCTCGATGCCCAGCTCGCGCTCACGCATCAGGGTGTAGATCCGCGCGATGTCCTTACGGACGGCCTTCAGCCGGCCGTGGTTCTCGAGCTGGCCCGTCGCCGCCTGGAAGCGGAGGTTGAACAGCTCTTCCTTGGCCTCGCGGAGCTTGTTGAGCAGCTCCTCGTTGCCCAGCTCGCGCAGCTCGGACGCCTTGGTACCGGCCGACATCACGCTTCACCTGCCTCGCGCTTGACGATCTTGCACTTCATCGGCAGCTTGTGAGCCGCACGGGTCAGGGCCTCGCGCGCGATCTTCTCGTTGGGGTACGACAGCTCGAACATCACGCGTCCGGGCTTGACGTTGGCGATCCACCACTCCGGAGAACCCTTACCGGAACCCATGCGGGTCTCGGCGGGCTTCTTCGTGAGCGGGCGGTCCGGGTAGATGTTGATCCAGACCTTGCCGCCACGCTTGATGTGACGAGTCATGGCGATACGAGCTGCCTCGATCTGCCGGTTCGTCACGTACGCCGGGGTCAGGGCCTGAATGCCGTACTCGCCGAACGCAACCTGCGTGCCACCCTTGGACATGCCGTTGCGCTTGGGGTGGTGCTGCTTGCGGTGCTTGACCCTACGGGGGATCAGCATGTCGGTCAGGCCTCCGTTCCGGTGCTCTCAGCCGGAGCGGCGGACGCGGGAGCCTCGGCCTTGGGGGCCTCGGAACCAGCGGCCTGCTGCGGCTTGCGACCGCGCCGCTCGCCACCGCGGCCACCACGGGCCGGGCGGTCGGCACCGCCGCGGGCCGGGCGGTTACCCGCACGGGCAGCAGCGTTCTCGGCGCGGACCTCGGCGATGTTCTTGACGTCGCCCTTGTAGATCCAGACCTTCACACCGATGCGGCCGAAGGTCGTCTTGGCCTCGAAGAAGCCGTAGTCCACGTTCGCGCGGAGCGTGTGCAGGGGCACACGGCCCTCGCGGTAGAACTCCGAGCGGGACATCTCGGCGCCACCGAGGCGGCCACCGCACTGGATCTTGATGCCCTTGGCGCCGGCCTTCATCGTGCCCTGCATGCTCTTGCGCATGGCACGACGGAAGGAGACGCGGGAGGAGAGCTGCTCGGCGACAGCCTGGGCAACCAGCTGAGCGTCGGTCTCGGGGCTCTTGACCTCGAGGATGTTCAGCTGGACCTGCTTGCCCGTGAGCTTCTCGAGGTCACCGCGGATGCGGTCGGCCTCGGCGCCACGGCGGCCGATGACGATGCCCGGACGCGCGGTGTGGATGTCCACACGCACACGGTCACGGGTGCGCTCGATCTCCACCTTCGAGATGCCGGCGCGCTCCATGCCGGACGTCATCATCCGACGGATGGCGACGTCTTCCTTGACGTAGTCCTTGTACAGCTTGTCGGCGTACCAACGCGACTTGAAGTCGGTCGTGACACCGAGCCGGAACCCGTGCGGGTTTACCTTCTGGCCCATTACCGGGTTCCTTCCTTGCTGCTGACGACCACGGTGATGTGGCTGGTCCGCTTGCGGATCCGGTAGGCACGGCCCTGGGCGCGCGGACGGAACCGCTTCAGGGTCGGGCCCTCGTCGACGTAGGCCTCGGAGATGAAGAGGCTGTCGACATCGGTGTGGTCGTAGTTGTGCGCGGCGTTGGCAATGGCGCTGTCCAGCACCTTGCCGACCGGCACGCTCGCGGCCTGCGGGGCGAAACGCAGGACCGCCTGAGCCTCCGTGGCGTTAAGGCCACGGATGAGGTCCACCACTCGGCGGGCCTTCATGGGCGTGACGCGGATGTACCGCGCCTGGGCCCTGGCGTCCATGGTTGTCCTTCCAGTGTCTGTCATGGTCATTCCACCCCGCGCTTAGCGGCGCTTCGACTTCCGGTCGTCCTTGACGTGACCCCGGAAGGTGCGCGTCGGCGAGAACTCGCCGAGCTTGTGGCCGACCATCGACTCGGTGACAAACACCGGAATGTGGGTCTTGCCGTTGTGCACCGCGAGCGTGTGGCCGAGCATGGCCGGCACGATCATGGAGCGACGGGACCAGGTCTTGATGACGTTCTTGGTGCCGGCTTCGTTCTGTGCGTCCACCTTCTTGATCAGGTGGTCGTCGACGAAGGGCCCCTTCTTCAAGCTACGAGGCATCTCAACCCGTCCTTAGCGCTTCTTGTTCGTCTTGCGGCGGCGGACGATGTACTTGTTCGACGCCTTCTTGGGCGAACGAGTACGGCCTTCCTTCTTGCCCCAGGGGGACACCGGGTGACGACCACCCGAGGTACGGCCTTCGCCACCACCGTGCGGGTGGTCCACCGGGTTCATGACCACACCACGCACGGTCGGGCGAACGCCCAGCCAGCGCTTACGGCCCGCCTTGCCCCAGTTGATGTTGCTCTGCTCGGCGTTGCCCACCTCGCCGACCGTGGCGCGGCAGCGCTGGTCGACCAGGCGGATCTCACCGGACGGCATGCGGAGGTGGGCCATCGAGCCCTCCTTCGCGAGCAGCTGCACCGAGGCGCCGGCGGAGCGGGCGAACTTCGCACCGCCGCCCGGACGCAGCTCGATGGCGTGCAGCGTGGTACCGACCGGGATGTTGCGCAGGGCAAGGTTGTTGCCCGGCTTGATGTCGGCCCCGGGGCCGTTCTCGACGCGGTCACCCTGCTGCAGGTTGCGCGGGGCGAGGATGTAGCGCTTCTCGCCGTCGGCGTAGTGCAGCAGCGCGATGCGCGCGGTGCGGTTGGGGTCGTACTCGATGTGCGCGACCTTCGCCGGCACGCCGTCCTTGTCGTGACGACGGAAGTCGATCACGCGGTAGGCGCGCTTGTGGCCACCGCCCTGGTGGCGGACGGTCACACGACCGGAGTTGTTACGGCCACCCTTGCTGTGCAGGGGGCGGACCAACGACTTCTCCGGCGTGGACCGCGTGACCTCGACGAAGTCGGCGACGCTGGAGCCGCGACGGCCCGGCGTAGTCGGCTTGTACTTGCGGATTCCCATTTCTCAGTCCTCGTCCGATATCGGACGATCCGGACCGCCCTTAGGCGGTCGGACCGCCGAAGATGTCGATACGGTCGCCCTCAGCGAGGGTCACGATCGCGCGCTTGGTGGACGCGCGCTGGCCGAAGCCCGTGCGGGTCCGCTTGCGCTTGCCCTGGCGGTTGATCGTGTTGACCCCGGTGACCTTGACCGAGAAGACCGCCTGGACGGCCTGCTTGATCTGGGTCTTGTTGGCGCTCGGGTCGACGACGAACGTGTACTTGCCCTCGTCGAGGAGCGCGTAGCTCTTCTCCGAGACAACCGGCTTGAGCAGCACGTCACGGGGGTCCGTGAAGGACTTGCTCAGCGGGGTCTCGACGGTGTTCTTGCCCTCGGCGGCGTGGCGGCGCGCCTTGGCGACGCGCGCGGCCTTGGCCTTCTTCGCCGCCTTGGAGGCGATAGCGGGGTGACGGATAGCCATCAGGCCTCGCTCCCTTCGGTGTCATTGGCCTTCGGGCCGGACACGAAGGACTCGAAGGCGGCCTGGGTGAAGACCACGTCGTCCGAGACGAGAACGTCGTACGTGTTCAGCTGGCCCGGCTCCAGGATGTGGACCTGGGGCAGGTTACGGGCGGACAGCCACGCGGCCTCATCGGCGCGGTCGACGACCAGGAGCAGGTTCTTGCGCTCCGAGATCTTGCCGAACAGCGTCTTGGCGGCCTTCGTCGACGGGTTCTCACCCTCGATGACGCCGGAGACGACGTGGATGCGGTTGTGGCGGGCCCGGTCGGTGAGGGCGTGACGCAGAGCGGCAGCCTTCATCTTCTTCGGGGTCCGCTGCGAGTAGTCGCGCGGCACGGGACCGTGCACGACGCCACCACCGGCGAACTGCGGCGCGCGGGTCGAACCCTGACGGGCGCGACCGGTGCCCTTCTGGCGGTACGGCTTCTTGCCGCCACCACGGACTTCACCGCGACGCTTGGTCTTGTGCGTGCCCTGGCGGGCAGCGGCGTTCTGCGCGACGACGACCTGGTGGATCAGCGGGATGCTGATCTTCTCCACGCCGAAGATCTCCGCGGGGAGCTCGACGCTACCGGTCTTCTCGCCCGCAGGCGAAAGGATGTCAACAGTGCTCATCGGTACCTCAGGCCCCCTTGGCCGCGGTGCGGACCAGGACGAGGCCGCCGTTCGGACCGGGAACCGCGCCCTTGATGAGCAGCAGACCCTTCTCCGCGTCAACGGCGTGGACGGTCAGGTTCTGGGTGGTGACACGCTCGTTGCCCATGCGACCCGCCATGCGGAGGCCCTTGAACACGCGGCCCGGGGTGGCGCAGCCACCGATGGAACCGGGGGAGCGGTGCTTGCGCTGGGTGCCGTGTCCGGCGCCGAGGCCCTTGAAGTTGTGACGCTTCATGACACCGGCGAAGCCCTTGCCCTTGCTCTTGCCGGTCACGTCGACCTTGAGGCCGGCCTCGAACACCTCAGCGGTGATCTCCTGGCCGAGGGTGTACTCGCTGGCGTCAGCGGTACGGATCTCGACGAGGTGGCGGCGGGGAGTGACGTCGGCCTTGGCGAAGTGGCCCTTGAGGGGCTTGTTCACCTTGCGCGGGTCGATCTCGCCGAACGCGATCTGGACGGACTCGTAGCCGTCGACGTCGTTCGTGCGGACCTGGGTGACGACATTGGGGCCGGCCTTGACGACGGTGACCGGAACAACACGGTTGTTCGCGTCCCACACCTGCGTCATGCCGAGCTTCTCGCCCAGGATGCCCTTGATCTGCTTAGCCATTCTCAGATCACCAGCCCTCAGAGCTTGATCTCGATGTCGACACCGGCCGGGAGGTCGAGTCGCATCAGAGAGTCAACGGTCTTGGGCGTCGGGTCGAGAATGTCGATCAGGCGCTTGTGCGTGCGCATCTCGAAGTGCTCGCGCGAGTCCTTGTACTTGTGCGGCGACTTGATGACGCAGTACACGTTCTTCTCAGTGGGCAGCGGCACCGGGCCCGCGACCGACGCACCAGTGCGGGTCACCGTCTCGACGATCTTCTTCGCCGAGGAGTCGATGACCTCGTGGTCGTAGGCCTTGAGCCGGATGCGGATCTTCTGTCCCGCCATGGCTACTCAGTAGTCCTGTCTCTCGTAACGCTCTGGAACCCGGCGGATTCCTTCTGCTGCCTTCGTTCCTCCGACCCACGCGGTCGGGCGTGTCGCACTCTCGCTGACATGGATGCCCCTTGTTCGAACATCCCTGCGGGATTGCACACGGCCCTGCCGGAACCGCGAGCCGGGGGCGAAAGGCCCACCGGGTGCCTGGCCGGCGCCGCACTGACACTTCCCGAAAGATTCCCGTACGTCCGCCTCAGCGCTGCCGTAAGGCAGTTGGGGCGACGAGTACTGTGGGACTCGCTTCCGGTCCCCCCGGCGGGAGGCGCGCAGCATCAACACTCGACCGAGCAACTCGGACAGTCTGCCATATGGGGCGGCGGCTACGCCAATCGAGCCGAGGAGAATACCCCGGGGGTGACGCAGGTCAAACCGAGGCCCGCCCGACCCCGCCGATCCGCTCCAGTTCCGCGTCGTAGGCCCGGTAGCCGGCCTTCCCCCAGTCGGGCGCGCGCGAGGCCGCCCCCAGGATCCCGGGCAGGTGGGCGACGCGCCACATGCGGTGGATGTGGGTGGGGGTGGTCCGGGCGCCGGCCGGTGCGGCGAGGCCGCATGCGACATGAAGGCTGCCGGCGATTCCGGTGGCTCTCTCCCCCGCCTGGGCTCCCGCGGCGATGGCCGCGGTGACAAGTGCGTGCAGGAACCGGGTCAGCTGAAGATCGGCGCCGATACGGCACATGCGCCGCACCAGCTCGGACTCCTCGAGCCGTTCCACGGGGTCGGGGACGCCCGCGATGCCGTCGGACCAGAGCAGCAGCGACGCGGCGGACACATCGTGGTCCCTGAAGTACCCGAGCTCGTCCGCGATGGCCATGGTGTCGCCTGAGAAGCATCCGATCGCACGGATGTCCTCCATGAGGCCTCGTATGCCGTCCTGCCGGTGGGCGAGGAACTCCCCCACGGATGTGTCGGCGAGCGCCCACGTCCCCGTGGCCCGGACAGCGCCGATCTCGACGATGCCGCCGAGGGCGGCGAAGATCGCTCGCGCCATGCGCTCGGCTTGTGCCGAGGTGATCACCGGCCGGTCAGTGCTGTCGGGCACCGCGTCCTCCCGTCCTGGTGAGCTTCCGCTCCGCGGGAACCAGTCCCGTCTCCGGTCACTTCGGCGACGGCGCCGGCGCCAGTCGACCGACCAGGGCATCGTCCAGCTGGCTCTCCAAACGAGCGAAATTGGCCAGGGCGAACATCCCGCAAGGTTCCGTTCGCTCAGGGATCACCGTGTCGTTCTCGTTGACATTAGCGCTGCGCGCAGGATCGAAAGAAGCAGTGCTGGAGTAGAGCGGCTGGCACGAGCTCTTCGTGCCCGACAGTCCTGAAATAGCCCTTGCTCCAAGGCCAGGTCGCGGTGAAGAACGGTGGCGACAGCAGCCGGTCAGGAGTCAGGACCGACCGGTCCGGTTCTTCGGACTCGCCGAGGACGTCGTACACATAGACGAGGACGCCGCCGGGGAATCTGCCCTCGGATCCGCTCTGCCCGATCTTCACGATACGACCGAAACGGAACCCGTGTCCCTCCGGCTGCAGCGCAAAGATGTCCCCCGGCAGGTGCTGGCGGCGCTGGCCGTTCATCTTGATCAGCGGCATGATTCACCTCTGTCCGCCCCCTCACAAGGCCACCCTTCCGCGGGGCCCGCCTTGCCATCCGTCGGCGCCTCGACCTCACCACGCCGGCGCTTTATCAGAGGCCCCAGGGGTCGGGGTGCGGCTTGGGTGCCGCGGTCTGGGACCAGGTCAGACGCTTCTCGATCTGGTCCCCGGTGAGGTCGATGAGCCGGTCGGCCGCCCAGCCGTTCCATTGGACTGCACCGGGAAACTGCGGCAGCCGGAAGGCCGGAAGATGCGTCGGCAGCGCCTCGACGCGGTACACGGGCTGCTTGACCTCCCCGTCCAGCCTCTTCGGCTTCGACGACCTGCGCAGATCAAGGCAGTCGATCACCTGCTCCACCAGATAGAGGAAGTACTCTTCGCCCTTGGCACCCTTGATGTCGACCGGTACCAGACGACCGGCCGACTGCAGTGCGTCCCCCAAGCCGTCGGCGAGACGCCGGCTGAGTACGGGAGCGCCCGGTCTGCCGGAGGGGAAGTCGCTCTTGGCCCAGCGCCGCTCACCCATCCACTCCGCGCTCAGCAGGGCGGGCGGCTCCGTGCCGGCGCCGGCACTCTGCCAGCGCATGAGCTGACGCACACCGACGCTGTCGAGATGCAACTGCTGATACTCGCTGAGGCTCGGCAGGAGCCGGTATACCGATAGCGCCTCGCCGGGCAGGTCTGTCATCGCTTCACCATCCTTGTCCGTACTCACATCGGCACGGTCCATCATGGTGCCGTCCACACGGCGTTCGCCGCCGGTTGCCCGCTCGCCAGTTCCCGCTCGATCTGCTGTCCGATGGAGCGAAGTTCCGAGCGCAGAGCGCCGCGGATGGCGCGGGCTCCGTATCCGGCCGCCGTCATCCTGTCCACCGTGTCCTCCAAATGCGTGTTCAGGCGCAGCAGGAACGGCTTGCGGTGCGTGAAGTTGTGTGGCCTCGGATGCCCCAGTGGGATCCCGTTCACCGCGTCGTTGATGTCAACGCCGTACCGCTCCAGCAAGGCCCGGCTCTCCGCTGCCCTGTTGCGTTTCATGCCGGAGGGCACGATGTGGGCGGCTGCCTCGCCCGCGCCCTTCCCTCGCCCTTCCCGCGCCAGGTTCTTCGCCAGCAGGTCGGCGTTCTCGGCACAGGTCAGCAACCCGAGGTAGTCGAGCCACGACAGCGGATTCGGTACGTACGCCCTGGGATTCGGGCCCGCGTCCAGCCCGAGCGGGTCCGAGCTGATGTAGGCCGCGTTGATCGGGTCGTAGTACCGGAGGAAGTTGTAGTGGAGCTGCGTCTCGGGGTCGAAGTACTGGCCGGGGAAGCGCAGAGGGGTGGAGGTGTCGTACGCCCCGTCCGGTGCCATGAGTCCCCAGAGCGTGGCGTCGGAGCGCCAGGCGATGTCGCCGACCTCCGAGACGAGTTCGGTCGGGGTGCCGACCAGATCGGTGACGATGGCGAAGAACCGCTCGTCGACGACCTCCTGGGGCGCGTCGGCGAGGGTGGTGCGCTCCGTCTGGGTGAGTGGGCGAATGCCGTCTCGTTCCCAGATCAGGGTGGATACCTCGGGCGAACCGGCGCGGACCGTGGCCTGCTCCACGAGATGTACCCCGTCCCAGACGAACCGGGTCTCTTCGGCGACGCACTGCCCGTCGAGGGTCAGCCGCTGCTTGGCGATCCGGCGTCCCAGCGGGTCGTGCAGATAACGCCAGGTCGTTCCGTCCGGAGTGATGACCGAGGTGAGACGGTCCTCGGCGTCCCAGGTGTAGCGCCAGATGTCAGGCTTCCGCGAGAGCCGTGTCCTGCGGCGCAGCACAACGCGCCCGGCGGCGTCGTACTCGTAGTGAACACCGCCCGCGCGCAGCACCCGGTTGCCCTGGTAGCGGCGTTCGCCGCGGCCCTCCAGGGCACCGTAGCGGTCCGGCCAAGCAGCCTGTGTCTGGTTGCCCTGCCCGTCGTAGGCATAGGACTCCGTCCACTCCCCCGCGCGAACTCTGAGGACGCGTCCCACCGGGTCGAGGTCGAAGGTACGGCGTCCGGTCGTGCGGTCTTCGCATGCGGTGACGTGGCCGTCGGGGCGGTATGCATAGCTGCGCTGAGTGAGCGACCGCGTGCTGCCCGTGGAAGTCAGCTGCTGGGTGCTGAGTCGGTCTCCCGCGTCCCAGGCTTGGGTGAGCGTGAGGGCCGAGTCGATGTTCCGGGTCGTCTCACGGCCGAGGCCGTCGTGGTCGAAGGCGAGGGTGTGACCAACGGCTGCAAGCCGGGTGCGGTGCCCGGCCGGATCGTACGTGTACGTGGAGACAGCACCGCTCGGCGTGGTCCGGCGTGTCGGGCGCCCCACGACGTCGTACGCCGTAGCGAGGACCCGTCCGTCGATGGTCTCGGCGGTGACCCGCCCCCCACGGTCGTACTCGTACGCGAGCGTGACTTCCGGCCCCACCGCCCGCACGAGACGGCCGGAGCGGTCGTGGAGGTACGTGGTCGTCCTGCCGTCCAGCACCGCCCGGATCTGGTTGCCGGCCTCGTCGTAGGAGAACTCGACGGTCTGACCGACGGCATTGGTGCGGCTCAGCAGTTGGCGGGCGGGGTCGTAGGCATAGGCGAGCGTGCGGTCGTCGAAGTCCTTCTCCGCCACCAGGTTGCCGACCGCGTCGTAGCGGTAGTCCCAGGTCATCCCCCGTACGCCGGTCACGCGGAGGAGCCGCAGTTCCGTGTCGTGGGTGAAGGTGTGACGGACGCCGTCCGGTGTCGTGCGCGAGGTGAGCAGATCGAAGGCACCGTAGGTGCACGTGCTGGTCCGGCCGAGGGCGTCGGTGTGGGTGAGCTGGTTGCCCTCTCCGTCATATGTCCACCGCTGGACGCTGCCGTCGGAGTCGGTCCGGGAGGTGAGGAGACCTTCCACCGACCAGGTCCGCCGGGTCCGGCCGCCAAGAGGGTCGAGGACGGTGGTGCACCGACCGAATGGGTCGTACGTGTAGGTGGAGACCGCGCCGAGCGGGTCGGTGGCCGAAGTAGCCTGCCCGGCGGCGTTGTTGGTGAAGCGATGGACCGCGCCCATCGCATCCGTCAAGGAGGTCAGAGCTCCCGTCGACTCGCGGGCGAACACCGTGGTGGCTCCGTCGGCGGTCGTCAGTGACGTGCAGTTGCCGCGTGCGTCCCACTCCTGACGGAGGACACCGCCGTCGTACTCGGTGATCTCCACCGGCAGTCCGAGCTTGTTGTAGCGGGTCGTCGAGACGGAACCGTCGGGCAGTCTGACGGCGGTCAAGCGGCCCGCGTCGTCCCACTCCATACGGAGCTCGCGGCCCAGTTGATCGATACGGCTGAGCAGCCGGTCCCGGTCGTCCCACTCTTGGGTGACCGTGTGACCGAGCGCGTCGGTCTCCGCGATCAGCTGGTAGGCGTCGTTGAACTGGTAGTGGGTGGCATGCCCCAGCGAGTCGACGGCGACCGTGCGCCGGGCCTCGCCGTCGTACACGAAGGTGTAGGAGAGGAACCCGTCCTTGCCGTGACCGGCCACGCACCGGCCCTGGTCGTCGTAGTCGAAGCGGTACCGGACTTCGTTGCGGTCCTCCCAAGCCGTGATGCGCCGCTCGTCGTCGTAGGTGAAGCGCAGGGGCAGGCCGGAGGAGTTGCGGACGGCTGCGAGGTTGCCGCGTGCGTCGTAGCTGTAGCGGACCAGAGTCGGCAGGTCGGGGTGGCTGCCCAGGGTCAGCTCCGTGATCCTGCCGTTCTCGCAGGTGACGCCTATGCGGTAGCCGCCGTGGTGGACGACCTCCTCAGGTGTGCCGTCCGCCCGATAGGTCACGCCGATCGTGTTGCCGTTGCGGTCACGGATCTCCGCCAGCGGAAGTACGGCGGGCGACCGTTCGGGCAGTGGCCGGAAACGCAAGGTGTGGCCGCTCTCGGGCCGGTGCACGACGAGCTCGCCCTGCGCGCTCCCATCCCAGCTCAGTGGCCAGGCCGGGCCTACCACCGGCAGGACCGGGGCATCCACGTCGGGAACCGGATAGTGCAGCACCATGCCGTCGGCGGCAGTGAACCGCACACCGCTCGCATCGAGCAGGAGGCGCTGGTCGAGCGTGCAAGTCCAGCTCGGCCCCAGGAGCCCGCCGCTGCGGACGCGGGTACGGTAATGGCGTTCCAGGATCAGCGGGAGCACCCCGTCCAGCGTCACGTCTGTGGCAGACATGACCATCTCCCCGGTCGCCAGATCGATGGGGTCGCCGCGAGTGATGAGCTTCTTCATCTGCCGGCCGAAGGCGCTTGCGCCCTTGCCGAGGCCCTTGACGCCCATGGCCATGCCCTTGAGACCGGTCTTGCCGAGCGCCTTCATCCCTTTGGCGAGCCCGCCGAGGGTGGTGAGGCCCTTCATGCCGGGTATGCAGTCCAACGCGGCCAGGCCCACATCCCACAGGGAGGCCTGGCCTTTTGAGTATTTGTAGAGCGTGTCGGCGAGGACGACAGCGGCGGCGATCAGCACGATCGCGCCCAGGATCGGCCCGCCGATGATCATCGCCACGATGCCGACAACCATGACGACGATCTTGCAGGCGGCGACGATGCTGTCCCAGTTGTCGGTGAACCAGTCCCCGATCTCCTCCCACCACGAGCGGTTCTGAATGCCCGCGTCCGAGGCCTCGTCGATCTTCGACTTGGCTTCCCGGGCCGCCTCATCGCGCATCGTGCGGGCGTCCGCGGCCATCTTCTTCGCCGCGGCGAGGGCGTCCTGCGCGTCGGAAACGTCCGACTGCGCCTTCGACTGGGCCGACTTGGCGTGCTGCACATCCCGGGTGGCGGCGCGGACCTTGGCCTCGTCCGGCTTGTCGGCATCCGACTTGCTGCCCGTGGGGTCGTCCTTGTACTTGTCCGCTTCCTTCCCGGCCCGGGTGACCCACGAGTCGGCCGAGGTCAGCTTCGACTGGGCCGAGGAGAGGTTGTTGCGGGCCTCACGGCCCTTGATGAGGGCCTTGTCGGCCAGGGACTGGGCACGCTCCAGCTTCGGCCAGAAGTCCGAGAGCGCGTCACCGCACATCTCATACGACTTCTTCAGCTTCTTGAGGTTCTTCGGGACATCCGCGAAGTCCTCCTTGAACACGTCCGCGGACTTGCCCGCCCACTCCAGGAGCGTGCCCTCCCCCGCCATGCCCTTGACCAAGCGGAGGGCGTCGGAGACGTCGTCGGCGAAGTCGTGCAGCTGCTTCGCAAGCGTGCGCACGCGTTGGGGATCGCCCGGGGTGGGGTCCTTGTCCAAGTCCAGGACATGCCAGTCCGCCGGCCTGTGCCCCGCCATACCGCAACCCCCGTCACGCGCACATCAACGTCAACAACCGTATGCACACGTGAACTTACTAGGTACAACCGTTCGACGGAAACATGAGCCTCCACATCGCGGACGGCTTCCGAGCACGGCTCGCTCGCCGCGACTTCAGTGCCACATCCGGGGGTTGAGAGCGGCAGTGACGAACGGGCCCTCGGTGGTGACCGTGAGGTCAGGTTGTTCGATGCGCAGGGCCACCTTCTCGCGATCGAACTGACGGAACTCGAAGACGAAGTGTTCGGCGATCGCTGGACGGTCCAGAGGGAGCCCATCGAGATCTACCGCCGAATTCGCACGGTCGGCGCCCTGACAGAGGACTGACACGAACAGAGGGAAGTGCTCCGCCTCCAGCACTCGATCCGCGTCATGGATCACACCCGCGATCCCGACTCCGCCCGTCACCGCACCGCACAGGTCGTCCAGGCAGTCAACCACGGAGTCCCAGTTCCTCCCGAAGTAGCCGGGGAACTGCAGGACCTCCGCGAACGAGCGGTAGATGCCCTCCTCGGTGATCAGGTCGCGGGAGTCGAAGTGGTGGACACGCCCTCCTTTCGCCTCCAGCCCTGACAGCTGCCGTTGGATGCCGGTATCTCCTCGCGAAACGAAGGTGACCCAGGGCTTCGATGTCGCCGTGATGTCGACACCGGTCATGGCCTCATCACGCCTCCGTGAACCGGAACGTCGACGTGATCGCGTCGAAGATGTCGAAGAACGAGTCCGCGAGGTCGAGGACCTGGCTGCTGCCGGCGACCAGGGCCACCTTGCCCTCTTGGCCCGGCACGGGGATGTACGTCTGCATCAGGACGGCACGGATCGTGCGGTTGAGGGCGTCGCCGGGAACGGCGATGTCCTCGATGCCGTGCGTGCGGGCCGCGGGACCGACCCCTGGGATGTCGACCGTCGTCACCTTGCGCCAGGAGTCGCCCTCCCGTCTGGCCTCCTTGACCGCGAGTTGGCTCGCGATGACAGACGGGTCGTTCGAGAGGGGCTCGCCCCGCTCGTTGCGGCCGCCGACCAGGGAAACGGTCACCGAGCCGGTTATCGGCGTATCGCCGCCGAAGTTCTCCGCCATGCAGCCGCAGTACAGCGCGCCCGACTTCCAGGCATCGGCGGCGGCCTTCTGGAGGAAGTCGACGTAGGTGCCGCGGTACTGCTCCAACTCCGGGCGCTGCTGCACCCGTTCGCTCACCATCCGGCGGATCGAGTCGTCCCGCGACTCCGGCCGTACGTCGAACTCCCACCACGACTCCGGCACCTTGATCCGGAAACCGCCCCGCTCGACGGTCAGTGTCTCCATGTAGCGGGCCATGCAGCGGGCCTCCCCGTTCGTGCGATCACTCGATCAGTCGAACACTTCTGCGCTTATCGTCCCATTGCGCGAAGGCGGGATGCGCTTTCGGTCAATCAGGCACCTGCCCGACAGGCCTTCGGCATCCCTCTCGCGCCTTGAAGGCCGCGAATGCCACCGCTTGTGGCTCTTGTTCCCCGGTCTCAGCCGGAAGGGGCGGGGCTGATTCCGGCCCGTATGGAACATGAGTTCGGGGGCACCACCCGCCGGTTTGTGTGGTTCCTGTGTCAGCTTGTGTGACCCCGGTGACCCTTCTCGGCACCGGTTCTGACTCCCTGTCTGACTTCCTGTGGGGGGAAGCTGATGCATTCGCGTGCTGCACGCACGCCGTCTCGGCGTGCCCGGAGATCACACAGAACGACGCACAGAACCACTCTGATCGCCGCGATCACGACTGCCGCTCTGGTGGTCGCCGCGGCGCCCGGACTGGCGGCTGCTCCGAAGCCGGAGCTGCCGGAGCCCGAGAGCCCGTGGACCAAGCCGACCAAGGTGGAGGCCCCCGCCACACCGGCGGGTGTGACCAGAGCGCCGGCATCGAAGTCGGAGGCCGAGCCGTCGGTGGAGGTGGCGGCCTGGCGGGCGGCACAGAAGGCCCGTACGACCCGTACGACCGGCACGGCCGCTCCCGCAAACGCGGTCGCCGGCGCGGAGCCCACGCCCTATGTTCCCGAGGGGCAGGGTGACGTGCCGTGGCACCGCATCCTCGACACCCGCCTGAACGACGCCCTGGTCGCCCGCGTGAATCTCTCCGACGGCAACCTCATGCTGGCGGGCACCGACTTCGACATCGCCGGTGTCGGGCAGAAACTCCAGCTGACCCGGACGTACAACTCGCTCGAAGCCCCGTGGGGCAAGGTCTCTCAGCGCTGGTGGCAGGCGTACGAGCGGTATCTCCAGGTCGGCGACGGCGAGGTGGTCGTGTTCGACGCCACCGGCGACGCCCTCCGTTTCGAGGAGACGAGCAGCGGCGGCTACACCACGCCGACCGGCTATTCCAAGGACCTGAAGAAGAACACGGACGGCACCTACACCCTGACCGACCGCAAGTCCGGCAGCCGTGACACGTACGACGAGCACGGCACCCTCACGAAGGTCACGGACAAGAACCACGGCACGATCACCGTCGACCAGCACGACGCGGGCGGCGAGCACAAGGGTTTCAAGCTCACCGAGACCCGCTCCGGGCGCTGGATCGATCTGGTGAAGACCGACGCCAGCCAGTGGCAGGCCAAGGACCACACGGGCCGGACGGCCGTCTTCGACCTGGATCCCGAGGGGAATCTGGTGCGTACGACGGACACGGCCGGCAAGACGACGGCGTACGCGTACGACTCCTCGCGCAGGCTGACGCGGGTGACCACCCCGGAGGGCACGGTCACGCTCTTCACCTACGACGGCCACAACCGCGTCACCTCCATGCAGCGGCTCGCCGATTCCACCGGCCCCACCTGGCGTTTCGACTACACGGCCGAGACCCCGTCCGACGCGGGCACGACGAAGGTGACCGACCCGGACGGCGACGAGACGGTCTACACGCACAACGCCGACGGCGAGGTCACCAAGGTCACCGATCCGCTCGGCCACTCCCGCCACACCAAGTACGTCAACCGCCTCACCCAGACCACGACCGACGCGATGGGCACCGGCGCGGACGGCACCGGCGGCAACGTCACCGCGTACGGCTGGGACACCCGCAACAACGCCACCTCGGCGAAGCTGCCCATGGGCGCCACCGCGCAGGTGTCGGCGTACCAGACGATCGCCGGCACCGACCTGCCCAACGACTTCACCAGCGCCGACGGCCGCAAGGACACCTTCAAGTACGACACCAACGGCAACACCATGTCGGTGACCACGTCGGGCACGGCGGGCGGTCAGCGGACATACACCCACAACGAATCCGACCCCGCCTGCGGAGGCTTCGAGGGCCAGCGCTGCACGGCGAAGGTGAAGGTCTCCGGCACGAAGACGGTGACCACGTCCTTCGCCTACGACGACCAGGGCAATCTGAAGACCGTCACCCCGCCGGCGCCGCTGGGTAAGACCGAGTACACCTACGACGCGCTCGGCCGAGTGGAGACCGTCACGGACGGGCGCGGCATCAAGACGGTCTACGTCCACGACACCCGCGACCGGGTGCGGAAGGTGTCCTCGACGAACGCGACCGTCACCTTCGACTACGACGGTGACGGCAACCTCAAGTCCCGCACCGACGCCTCCGGCACCACGCGCTGGGACTACGACAAGCTCAACCGAGAGCGGATCCGCACCCTCCAGAACGGCGCGCAGACCGCGCTCGCCTACACCCCGGGCGGCGAGGTCGACCACTACACCGACCCGAACGGCAAGACGGACTACGCCTGGGACAAGGCCGGCCGACTCGACCACCTCACCGCCCCGGACGGCAAGAAGACCGACTTCGACTACGACGAGAACGACAAGCGGACGAAGACGGTCTACCCCGGCGGCGCGACGCAGTCGTTCACCATCGACAAGAACGGCCGCCCGTCCGCCGTGAAGACCACGTCCGGCACCACGACACTGATCGACCTGGCCTACAGCTACGCCAACGCGGGCAAGGACACCACCAAGATCCGCACCCGCACCGACAACCTCACCAAGCTGAAGACGTCCTACACCTACGACTCCCAGGACCGGCTGTCCTACGCCCTGGAAGCCGACGCTTCCGGTGCCCGCAAGGCGTCCTGGCTGTACTGCTGGGACCAGGCCGGCAACCTCACCTCCCAGGACGGCACCAAGAACGCCTGCCCGGGCTCGACTACGTACACCTACGACGACGCGCTGGAGCTGACCGGGAAGAACGGCTCCACCACCGGCTGGTCCTACGACAAGCTCGGCAACGAGACCGCCGGCGCGAGCGCAACCGCCCGCACGAACGAGACCTGGACCGACCACAGCCAGCTCTCCGGCATCACCGCCGACGGCAAGGGCTACGACCTGATCCACGCGGGGACCGACAACTCCGAGCGCACCAAGCTGGGTTCGACCTGGTTCCACCACACGGCACTCGGCCTGGCGAGCACGACCACGAACGGCGTCGACACCGGATTCATCCGCGAACCGGCAGGAACGCTGAACTCGGTGACGACCGGAGGCAAGTCCTACTACTACCTCACGGATGCCACCGGCAACGTCCTCGGGCTCGTCGACGACACGGGCAAGCGCACGCACACCTACGCCTACGGTCCGACAGGTCTGCCCCGCTCGGCCCCGACCGAGGCGACGCCCCAGCCGTTCCGCTACACCGGGGCCTACCAGGACCCCACCGGCCTGTACAAGATGGGCGCCCGCTACTACGACGCCGCCCTCGGCCGCTTCACCCAGCCCGACCCGTCAGGACAGGAGAAGAACTCCTACCTGTACGCGGGGGGCGACTTCATCAACAACAGCGACCCCAGTGGCCTCTTCCTCCAGTCAGCCGTGGACGCGGTGGGAGAGGCTCTGACGGGGTTCGACGCGGGAACCGCCCTGGGCCACTTCGCCCTGGGAGACACCGAGGGGCTCGTCGGTGACCTGGCGGGCGCCGCCGGCGGCCTGGCCGGCGAGTTCGCCTGCTACTTCGCGGCCGGGTTCTTCGCCCTGCCCACCGCGGGCGTGGGCGGAGCACTGGTCGCCGCGGGCTGCACCGCCGCCGGCTTCGCAGCGGGGCAGCTTGCAAGCACCGCCGTGGGGTAATCGAAGGGAAATATCCCGTGGGG
>NZ_JBSHKH010000097.1:0-2000 GCF_053643595.1 Streptomyces sp. NPDC055506
CCCCTTGGCCTCCCTGAACTCCTTGAACCTCCAGAAGGTGTCGAACCATGACAGTCGTCATCGACCGAGCGACCGGCAAGCGGCGCGGTGAGCGGGAACCGCGCCCCGGGCCGGCCCAGCGGCTGAAGAACGGCTTCCACAAGCACTGGTACGCCTACGCGATGGTCGCCCCGGTGGCCATCGTCCTCGGGGTCCTCGTGCTGTACCCGCTGGCGTACGGCCTGTACCTCACGCTCACCGACGCCACCAGCCTCAACACCGCCCGCACGATCGGCGTCAACGAGATCGACGCCACCTACAAGTTCATCGGCCTGGACAACTACGCCGACATCCTGTGGGGCCCGACGGCGTACGACCGCTTCTGGTCGCACTTCCTGTGGACGGTCTTCTGGACGGCGGCCTGTGTCGCCCTGCACTACGGCATCGGTCTCGGGCTCGCGCTGCTGCTCAACCAGAAGCTGCGCGGACGCACCCTCTACCGGATGATCCTGGTGCTGCCCTGGGCCGTGCCGACCTTCGTCACCGTCTTCGGCTGGCGGTTCATGCTCGCCGACGGCGGCATCATCAACTCCGGCCTGGACCTCCTGCACCTGCCGACGCCGTCGTGGCTGGAGGACACCTTCTGGCAGCGGTTCGCCGCGATCATGGTCAACACCTGGTGCGGTGTGCCGTTCATGATGGTCTCGCTGCTCGGCGGACTGCAGTCGATCGACGCGAGCCTGTACGAGGCCTCCGAGATGGACGGCGCGGGCGCCTGGCAGCGGTTCCGCTACGTCACCCTGCCCGGCCTGCGGTCCGTCAGTACGACGGTCGTACTCCTCGGCGTCATCTGGACCTTCAACCAGTTCGCCATCATCTTCCTGTTGTTCGGCAACACCGCACCCGACGCCCAGATCCTCGTCACGTGGGCCTATCAGCTGGGCTTCGGGCAGCAGCCGCGCGACTACGCCCAGTCCGCCGCCTACGGAATCCTGCTCCTGTCCCTCCTGATCGTCTTCACCTCCTTCTACCGCCGCTGGCTGAACCGCAACGAGCAGCAGCTCGCGATCTGAGGCAGGAGCCCGAAATGAGTACGACGAGTACGACCGCGGTCCGCCGCCGCGGCGAGAACAGCCGCGCGGCCTCCCTCGCCTCGCACGCCGTGCTGATCGGCGCGAGCCTGACCGCGCTCTTCCCGATCGCCTGGCTGGTCTTCCTGTCCCTCGGCCCGGACAAGGACGACTACCTCCACCCCGGGCGCATCTGGAGCAAGATGACGCTCGACAACTACGCGTTCGTCCTCCAGGACACGAGCTTCTTCGACTGGCTGACGAGCACGCTGGTCGTGGTGCTGGGCACGACGCTCATCGGCGTCGTCGTCGCGGCGTCCACCGGCTACGCGGTCTCCCGGATGCGGTTCCCCGGCTACCGGAAGCTGATGTGGGTGCTGCTGGTCACCCAGATGTTCCCGATCGCGGTACTGATCGTGCCGATGTACCAGATCCTCTCGGATCTCCAGCTCATCGACAGCTACCTTGGTCTCATCCTTGTCAACTGCACCACGATCGTGCCGTACTGCGCCTGGCTGATGAAGGGCTATTTCGACACCATCCCGTTCGAGATCGACGAGGCGGGGCGCGTCGACGGGCTGACCCCCTTCGGCACGTTCGCGCGGCTGATCCTGCCGCTCGCCAAGCCCGGCCTCGCGGTCGCCGCGTTCTACAGCTTCCTCACGGCCTTCGGTGAGGTCGCGTTCGCCTCGACGTTCATGCTGAGCGACGACAAGTACACGTTTGCCGTCGGTCTGCAGACCTTTGTGAGCGAGCACGACGCTCAGCGGAACCTGATGGCCGCGACGGCTGTGCTGATCGCGATACCGGCCGCCATTTTCTTCTACCTCGTGCAGAAGAACCTGGTGACGGGCCTTACCGCCGGTGGCACGAAGGGGTGACCTTCGTCGAGCGATCGGCTGCGGGTTCGTCGTGGCTGGTCGCGCAGTTCCCCGCGCCCCTGACGGGGCG
>NZ_JBSHKH010000097.1:2010-31830 GCF_053643595.1 Streptomyces sp. NPDC055506
TGTCTCGGGGTGGGTGTTCTGTGTTTTCGCGTCTGCCGGCTCTGGGCGCGTGGTGTGCGGGCGCTGTTCGGCTCCTATCCCGCTGTGCCGCGGCCGCCCCAACATCCCGCCCACGCCTTCCATGACCGACATCCTGTTACGCATCAAGGACGACATGAGCCAGCAGCACTCCGCCGCCCCTGCCATGACCCCCACCGTCGTCAAGCGCCGCGACTGGTGGCGGGACGCGGTGATCTACCAGGTGTACCCGCGCAGCTTCGCCGACAGCAACGGCGACGGCATGGGCGACCTGGAAGGTGTCCGCACCCGTCTGCCGTATCTGCGCGACCTCGGTGTGGACGCCGTGTGGCTCAGCCCCTTCTACGCCTCGCCGCAGGCCGACGCCGGCTACGACGTCGCCGACTACCGGGCCGTCGATCCCATGTTCGGCAACCTCCTGGACGCCGACGCGCTGATCCGCGACGCCCACGAGCTGGGCCTCAGGATCATCGTCGACCTGGTCCCGAACCACTCCTCCGACCAGCACGAGTGGTTCAAGCGGGCCGTCGCCGAGGGCCCGGGCTCCCCGCTGCGGGAGCGCTACCACTTCCGCCCCGGCAAGGGGGAGAACGGCGAGCTGCCGCCCAACGACTGGGAGTCGATCTTCGGCGGCCCGGCGTGGACCCGGGTCACCGAACCCGACGGCATGCCCGGCGAGTGGTACCTGCACCTCTTCGCCCCCGAGCAGCCCGACTTCAACTGGGAGCACCCGGCGGTCGGCGACGAGTTCCGTTCCATCCTGCGGTTCTGGCTGGACATGGGCGTCGACGGCTTCCGTATCGATGTCGCCCACGGTCTGGTGAAGGCGGAGGGGCTGCCCGACCTTGGATCCCACGACCAGGTGAAGCTGCTGGGCAACGATGTCATGCCGTTCTTCGACCAGGAGGGCGTGCATGAGATCTACCGGCAGTGGCGGCTCATCCTCGACGAGTACGCGGGGGAGCGGATCTTCGTCGCCGAGGCCTGGACGCCGACCATCGAGCGCACCGCCCACTACGTCCGCCCGGACGAGCTGCACCAGGCCTTCAACTTCCAGTACCTCAGCACCCACTGGGACGCAGCGGAGATGCGCGAGGTCATCGACCGCACCCTGGACGCCATGCGCCCAGTCGGAGCCCCCGCCACCTGGGTCCTGTCCAACCACGACGTGACCCGGCACGCCACCCGCTTCGCCAACCCGGCAGGGCTCGGCACCCAGATCCGGCTGGCCGGCGACCGGGAGCTGGGGCTGCGCAGGGCCCGCGCCGCGAGCCTGCTGATGCTGGCGCTGCCCGGCTCGGCCTACGTCTACCAGGGCGAGGAGCTCGGGCTGCCCGACGTCGTCGACCTGCCGGACGAGGTGCGTCAGGACCCTGCGTACTTCCGGGGCGCCGGCCAGGACGGCTTCCGCGACGGATGCCGGGTGCCGATCCCGTGGACCCGGGCCGGTTCGTCGTACGGCTTCGGCGACGGCGGCAGCTGGCTGCCGCAGCCGGACGGGTGGGGCGAGCTGAGCGTCGAGGCGCAGACCGGGGAGCCGGGCTCGACGCTGGAGCTGTACCGGGCCGCGCTCGCCGTGCGCCGTGAGCAGCCCGACCTCGGCGCCGGTACGTCCGTGGAGTGGCTGCGGTCGCCCGAGGGTGTGCTCGCCTTCCGGCGCGGGGAGTTCGTGTGCGTCGCGAACACCACCGGGGAGTCGGTGGCGATGCCGGCGTACGGCCGGGTGCTGGTCGCGAGCGGCGAGGTCGTCCTGGTCGACGACGAGTCGAAGGTGCCGGCCGACACCACGGTGTGGTGGACCACCGCGGTCACCGCCTGATTTTCCTTTGAATTTCGTACGGCCCGCTGCCCTTTCGGGCGGCGGGCCTTTAACATCTGCGTCACCGCAAGGTTTCTGAACCTTGCAGCAAGAACCTTCAACGAAGAAGGAAACCCCACATGGCACGCAGATTCCTCGCCTCCGCCGTCGCGCTCGCCGCGGCTTCGGTTGTCATGAACCCAACCAGTGTGCAGGCCTCCCCACCTGGCACCAAGGACGTCACCGCCGTCCTCTTCGAGTGGAACTTCGCCTCCGTCGCCCGCGAGTGCACCAACACCCTCGGGCCCGCCGGCTACGGCTACGTCCAGGTCTCCCCGCCCGCCGAGCACATACAGGGCTCCCAGTGGTGGACGTCGTACCAGCCGGTCAGCTACAAGATCGCCGGCCGGCTCGGCGACCGCACGGCCTTCCGGGACATGGTGAACACCTGTCACGCGGCCGGTGTGAAGGTCGTCGCCGACACGGTCATCAACCACATGGCGGCGGGCAATGGCACCGGCACCGGCGGCTCGTCGTACACGAAGTACACCTACCCGGGCCTGTACTCCGCGCCCGACTTCGACGACTGCACGGGCCAGATCACCAACTACCAGGACCGCTGGAACGTCCAGCACTGCGAGCTGGTCGGCCTCTCCGACCTCGACACCGGCGAGAACTACGTGCGCGGCGCGATCGCCGGGTACATGAACGACCTGCTCTCCCTCGGCGTCGACGGCTTCCGCATCGACGCGGCCAAGCACATGGACACGGCCGACCTGGCGAACATCAAGTCCCGCCTGAGCAACCCGTCGGTGTACTGGAAGCAAGAGGTGATCCACGGCTCCGGCGAGGCCGTCCAGCCCACCGAATACACGAGTAACGGAGACGTCCAGGAGTTCCGCTACGCCTACGACCTCAAGCGGGTCTTCAACAACGAGAACCTCGCCTACCTGAAGAACTACGGCGAGGGCTGGGGCTATATGAACAGCGGTGTCTCCGGCGTCTTCGTCGACAACCACGACACCGAGCGCAATGGGTCGACCCTCAGCTACAAGGACAACGCCAACTACACCCTCGCCAACGTCTTCATGCTCGCCTGGCCCTACGGTGCCCCGGACATCAACTCCGGCTACGAGTTCTCCGACCATGACGCCGGTCCGCCCAACGGCGGTCAGATGAACGCCTGCTGGCAGGACGGCTGGAAGTGCCAGCACAACTGGCCGGAGATCAAGTCCATGGTCGGCTTCCGCAATGCCACGCGGGGCGAGGCCGTCACCAACTGGTGGGACAACGGAGGCGACGCCATCGCCTTCGGGCGGGGGAGCAAGGGTTTCGTGGCCATCAATCACGAGTCGGGCTCGCTGAGCCGTACGTATCAGACGTCGCTGCCTGCCGGGACGTACTGCGATGTGCAGAACAACAGGACCGTGACGGTGAACTCCGGCGGGCAGTTCACGGCCACCCTCGGCTCCAACACCGCCCTCGCGATCTACGCCGGCAAGTCGAGCTGCTGAGTTGCAAGTCAGCTGACGCCCCTCAGTCGATTTCCCCGAGGGGCGTCAGCACGGCCGCGTCGCACGAGCATCAGGCGTTGCTGCCTGTGGAGGCACTGCCTCAGACCAACTCGCCCTGCTGAAACTCCTTTCTGATGTTTTCAGGACTCTTGCTGTAAGAGTTACGGCGGCGATACGGTCGCGCCGGGGTCGGACCCGAAGAGCCGCACATCGCAAGGAGTCCACGTCTTGATACCGAGATGGCCGGTGCCGTCGAGGCGCCGAACTGCCCGTGCTGGACGGGTCGCTGCGGTCACCGCGACCGCGCTGGCCGCAGCGCTAGTCCAACCCCTCGCGGCGCGGGCGGACACCCCGCCACCGCCCCCGTCCGACGCCAAGCTCGCCGCCGAGCCCGCCCGGCACGACTCCACGCGCGAGCAGTTCTACTTCGTCCTCCCGGACCGCTTCGCCAACGGCGACCCGCGCAACGACAAGGGCGGACTGACCGGCTCCCGGCTGTCCACCGGCTACGACCCCACCGACAAGGGCTTCTACCAGGGCGGCGACCTCAAGGGCCTGACCAAGAGGCTGGACTACATCAAGGGCCTCGGCACCACCGCCCTATGGATGGCCCCGATCTTCAAGAACCAGCCGGTGCAGGGGACGGGGGCGAACGCCTCGGCTGGTTACCACGGTTACTGGATCACCGACTTCACCCAGGTCGACCCGCACTTCGGCACCAACGAGGACCTCGAGACCCTCATCGACAAGGCCCACGCCAAGGGCATGAAGGTCTTCTTCGACGTCATCACCAACCACACGGCCGATGTCGTCGACTACGAGGAGAAGTCGTACGACTATCTCTCCAAGGGCGCCTTCCCGTACCTGACCAAGGACGGCAAGCCCTTCGACGACACGGACTACGCGGACGGCACGAAGAAGTTCCCGCCGGTCGGCACCGGTTCCTTCCCGCGCACTCCGGCCGTCCCGGCCGCCAAGAAGAACGCCAAGGTCCCGTCGTGGCTCAACGACCCGACGATGTACCACAACCGCGGCGACTCCACCTTCGCCGGTGAGAGCTCCGAGCACGGCGACTTCGGCGGCCTCGACGACCTGTGGACCGAGCGGCCCGAGGTCGTCGAGGGCATGGAGCGGATCTACCAGCGCTGGGTGCGGGACTTCGACGTCGACGGCTTCCGGATCGACACCGTGAAGCACGTCAACATGGAGTTCTGGACCCAGTGGGCCACCGCCCTCGACGCCTACGCGGCCAAGCAGGGCCGCGACGACTTCTTCATGTTCGGCGAGGTGTACTCGGCCGACACGAACGTCACCTCCCCGTACGTCACCAAGGGCCGGCTCGACGCCACGCTGGACTTCCCCTTCCAGGAGGCGGCCCGCCAGTACGCCTCGCAGGGCGGCAGCGCGCAGCAGCTCGCGGGCGTCTTCGGCGACGACTACAAGTACACGACCGGCAAGGCGAACGCCTACGAGCAGGTCACCTTCCTCGGCAACCACGACATGGGCCGGATCGGGACCTTCCTCAAGCACGACAACCCCAAGGCCACCGACGCCCAGATCCTCGCCAAGGACCGGCTCGCCAACGAGCTGATGTTCCTCAGCCGCGGCAACCCCGTCGTCTACTACGGCGACGAGCAGGGCTTCACGGGCGCGGGCGGCGACAAGGACGCCCGGCAGAGCATGTTCGCCTCCCGCACCGCCGACTACCTCGACGACGAGCAGATCGGCACCGACCGCACCCACGCCGAGGACGCCTACGACACGGGAGCGCCGCTCTACCGCCGGATCAGTGCCCTTGCCAAGCTCCGGAAGGCGAACCCGGCCCTCACCGACGGCGTCCAGCAGGAGCGCTACGCGGCCGACGGCCCGGGTGTGTACGCCTTCTCCCGTACGGACGTGCGCACCGGCACCGAGTACGTCGTCGCCTTCAACAACGCCGCCGAGAAGAAGACCGCGACCTTCGCCACCGGCTCGGCCGGCATGGTCTTCAAGGGCGTCTACGGCACCGACGCCGCCCTGAAGAGCGACGGCGACAGGAAGCTCACCGTCACCGTCCCGGCCGGCTCGGCGATCGTCCTCAAGGCGGCCGCCAAGCCCGCCAAGCCCGCCACGAAGCCGACGATCAGCCTGAAGGCCCCGGCGGCGGGCGCCACCGGCACCGTGGAACTCTCCGCCGATGTCGAAGGGGGACAGCTGAACCGGGTCGTCTTCGCGGCCCAGACCGGCAACGGCGAGTGGCAAACCCTCGGCTCCGCCGACCACGCCCCCTACAAGGTCACGCACACGGTCGCCGAGGACGTAGCGCCCGGCACGGCCCTGCGCTACAAGGCGGTCGTGGTCGACTCGG
This sequence comes from Streptomyces sp. NPDC055506, assembly GCF_053643595.1. NCBI lineage: Bacteria > Bacillati > Actinomycetota > Actinomycetes > Kitasatosporales > Streptomycetaceae > Streptomyces > Streptomyces sp. NPDC055506. The sequence goes on from NZ_JBSHKH010000097.1 coordinate 7,688, forward strand.
CCGGGCGTACCGCGAGCGCCCTGGCCGCCTCCACCACCGGAACCCCGCCCGTCGAGGAGCCGCCCAGCGCCTCCTCCCGTGACTACGCGATCGTCCACTACAAGCGCGCCGACGGAAACTACGCCGACTGGGGCCTGTACGCCTGGGGCGACCTCGCCGACGGCGAGGCCACGCAGTGGCCCGACAGCCACCCCTTCACCGGCCGTGACGCCTACGGCGCCTTCGCCTACGTCAAGCTCAAGCCCGGCGCCTCGAACGTCAACTTCCTCGTCATCGACGAGGACGGCGACAAGGACGTCTCCGCCGACCGCACGATCGACGTCACGAAGACCGGCGAGGTCTGGATCGAGCAGGGCAAGCAGACGGTCACCACCGAGCGCCCCGAGTACCCGGCGCCCGACAAGACCAAGGCCGTCCTGCACTACCACCGGGCCGACGGGAACTACGACGGCTGGGGCCTGCACGTCTGGACCGGTGCCGCGAACCCCACCGACTGGTCGAACCCCCTCAAGCCGGTCAAGACTGATACCTATGGTGCGGTCTTCGAGGTACCGCTCACCGACGGTGCCACCAGCCTCAGCTACATCCTCCACAAGGGCGACGAGAAGGACCTGCCCTCCGACCAGTCGCTCGACCTCAAGGCGAACGGCCACGAGGTGTGGCTGGTGAGCGGCCAGGAGAAGTACCTGCTCCCGCAGCCGGCCGGGGCCGCGGCATCGCTCGACCTGACCACGTCCAAGGCGGTCTGGATCGACCGGAACACCCTCGCCTGGAACGGCTCCGACGCGGCCGCCTCCACCCAGCTGCTCTACGCCCGCGACGGCTCGATCGAGGTGAAGGACGGCGCCCTCACCGGTGACGCCAAATGGCTGCGCCTGGCGAAGACCGAGCTCACCGACGCCCAGAAGGCCAGGTTCCCGCACCTGAAGGCGTACGACGCCTGGACCGTCGACCCGCGCGACCGCGACCGGGTCCGCGAGGCCCTGCGCGGCCAGGTCGTCGCCACGCAGCACGCCGCGAACGGGGCCGTCCTCGCGGCGACCGGCGTGCAGATCGCCGGTGTCCTCGACGACCTGTACTCCGGCGCGACCGAGGCAGACCTGGGGCCGACGTTCTCCCGGGGCCGCCCCACGCTGTCCGTCTGGGCGCCGACCGCGCAGCGGGTGTCACTGGAGATCGGCGACTCCACCGCGCCGATGAAGCGCGACGCCACCACCGGCGTCTGGTCCGTCACCGGCCCGAAGTCCTGGCAGGGCAAGCCCTACCGGTACGTCGTCGAGGTCTGGGCACCCAGCGTCCGCAAGGTCGTCACCAACAAGGTCACCGACCCCTACTCCCTGGCCCTCACCGCCGACTCGGAGCGCAGCCTCGTCGTCGACCTGGACGACAAGGCCCTCGCGCCGAGCGGCTGGAGCACCCTGAAGAAACCCGAGGCCGTACCGCTCCGGGACGCCCAGATCCAGGAGCTGCACATCCGGGACTTCTCCGTCGAGGACCGCACGGCGAAACACCCCGGCAGCTACCTCGCCTTCACCGACAAGGACAGCGACGGCTCCCAGCATCTGCGCGAGCTGGCGAAGGCGGGCACCTCGTACGTCCACCTCCTGCCCGCCTTCGACATCGCCACCATCCCGGAGCGCAAGGCCGACCAGGCGAGCGTCGACTGCGACCTCGCCTCCTACCCGGCCGACTCCGACAAGCAGCAGGAGTGCGTCGGGAAGATCGCCGCGAAGGACGCCTACAACTGGGGCTACGACCCGTACCACTACACGGTCCCCGAGGGCTCCTACGCCACCGACCCGGACGGCACGGCCCGCACGGCCGAGTTCCGCGAGATGGTGAAGGCGCTGAACGACGACGGACTGCGGGTCGTCATGGACGTCGTCTACAACCACACCGCGGCCAGTGGCCAGGAGCGGAGAAGCGTCCTCGACCGGATCGTGCCCGGCTACTACCAGCGGCTCCTCGCCGACGGCTCGGTCGCCAACAGCACCTGCTGCGCCAACACGGCCACCGAGAACGCCATGATGGGCAAGCTCGTCGTCGACTCGATCGTCACCTGGGCCAAGCAGTACAAGGTCGACGGCTTCCGCTTCGACCTCATGGGCCACCACCCGAAGGCCAACATCCTCGCGGTCCGGGAGGCCCTCGACGCGCTCACCGTGGAGAAGGACGGCGTCGACGGAAAGAAGATCATCCTCTACGGCGAGGGCTGGAACTTCGGCGAGATCGCCGACGACGCCCGGTTCGAGCAGGCCACACAGAAGAACATGGCCGGCACCGGCATCGCCACCTTCTCCGACCGCGCCCGCGACGCCGTGCGCGGCGGCGGCCCCTTCGACGAGGACCCCGGCGTCCAGGGCTTCGCGTCCGGCCTGTACACCGACCCCAACTCCTCGCAGAGCAACGGCACCCCGGCCGAACAGAAGGCGCGCCTGCTGCACTACCAGGACCTCATCAAGGTCGGTCTCTCCGGCAACCTCGCCGGCTACCGCTTCACCGACACCGACGGCAAGGAGGTCACCGGCGCCGAGGTCGACTACAACGGCCAGCCCGCGGGCTACGCGGACGCCCCCGGAGACGCCCTCGCCTACGCCGACGCGCACGACAACGAGTCCCTCTTCGACGCCCTCGCCTTCAAACTGCCCGCCACGACAAGCGCGTCCGACCGGGCCCGTATGCAGGTCCTCGCCATGGCGACGGCCACCATCTCCCAGGGCCCGGCCCTCTCCCAGGCGGGCACCGACCTGCTGCGCTCCAAGTCCCTGGACCGCAACTCCTACGACAGCGGCGACTGGTTCAACGCCGTCCACTGGAACTGCGCCGACGGCAACGGCTTCGGCCGCGGCCTGCCCCCGGCGGCCGACAACGCCGACAAGTGGCCGTACGCCAAGCCCCTGCTGAGCAAGGTCAAGGTGGGCTGCGAGCAGATCGAGGGCGCCTCGGCCGCCTACCGCGACCTGCTGCGGATCCGGGCGGCCGAGAAGGACTTCTCCCTCGGCACGGCCGAGCAGGTGCGGTCCCGGCTCTCCTTCCCGCTGTCCGGCAAGGACGAGACCCCCGGCGTGATCACCATGCGGCTCGGCGATCTCGTCGTCGTCTTCAACGCCACCCCCGAGCGGCAGGAACAGCGGGTCACCGCGGTCGCCGGAACCGGCTACCGGCTGCACCCGGTGCAGGCGGCGGGGGCGGACCCTACCGTCAAGTCGTCCTCCTACGCGGCTGAATCGGGCACGTTCGCCGTTCCGGGGCGCACGGTCGCCGTCTTCACCCGGGCCGCCGAATAGCGCACTACGTTGGATGGGGCGGGCCGCGACCGGCGGTCCTCCCCACCCATGTACGGCCCGAGGTGCTCCTCGAGATGGACGGCAACGGCACGCAGCACACCCCCGGCACCACCGTGCTGGTCGTGGACGACGTCGCGGCCAGCCGGTACGCCATGGGCGCGGTGCTGAGCCGGGCCGGCCACCGGGTCGTGCCCGTCGCCAGCGGCGGCGAGGCGCTCGTCGAACTCGACGTCCGGCTCCGCGACGGCGCCCTGCCCGACGTGGCCCTCGTCGACGTGGGTCTGCCGGACATGAGCGGCTTCGAACTGTGCCGTCGGCTCCGGGCTCGGCCGCCCATGGCCGCCCTGCCCGTCGTGCACTTCTCGGCCGCCGCGACCGCACCCGGCGACCGGTGCCGGGGGCTGGACGCGGGCGGCGACGCCTATCTGACCGTGCCCGCCGAACCGCTGGAGATCCAGGCCGTCGTCCGGGCCGCCGTACGCGGAGCGCGCCGCACCACGGGCGCCGAGACCGTCGTCCACCGGCTGACCCTGCTGTCCGAGGCCATCATCACGGTGCAGACGGCGCGCTGCCCCCGGGAACTCGCCACCGCGGCGGCCGACGGCACCGCACGCCTCACCGGCTCGCCCGCCGTGGTGTTCGTGATCGCCCCGGACGGCGAGCCCCACCAGGGCACGGCCCGAAACCGCCCCGGCCCGGCGGACGACGGCGCGCACCAGGCGGCGGCACGCCTGGCCGCCCGGCTCGCGGAGGGCCGTACGGGCGTCCACAGCACCGTCGTCCCCGCACCGCTGTGGCCGGCCGGGATCTTCCGGCCGGGCGTCGAGGAGGACGCCCTGCTGACCGTGGCGACGGCCCAGGACGGCCGTACGGCCGTCTGCCTGGCCACGCCCGTCCGGCGCGCGGCGATCACCGGCCCCGCGGACGACGGGCTGCTGGCCCGGCTCGCCCAGGCCGCCGCGCTCGCCGCCGAACCGCTGCTGCTGTACCAGGTGGAGCGGCACGTCGCCCTCACCCTCCAGCACAGCTTCCTGCCCCGGCCGCACAAGCTGCCCCATCTGCCCGGCGTCGACATCGAGGTCCGCTATGTGCCCGCCTCCCGGCAGACCGAGATCGGCGGCGACTTCTACGCCGCCCTGCGCACCGCCGAGGGGGTGCTCACCGCGGTCGGGGACGTGGTCGGGCACTCGCTGGACGCCGCCACCGTCATGGTCGAGATACGGCACGCGCTGCGCGCCTACTGTGTGGACGAGAGCGACCCGGTCGTCCTGGCCGCGCGGCTCGACCGGATGCTCCAGCGGTACCACCCCGACATCACGGCCACCGTGTGCCTGGCCCTGGTCGACCCCGGCAGCGGCCGGGTGCGGATCGCCAACGCCGGTCACATCCCGCCGCTGATCCTGCGCGACGGGGGCGGCGCGCAGTACGCCGACGCGTGCGGTCCGCTGCTCGGCCTGGGCCTGGAACGCCCGCCGGCGACCGAGTACCGCCTGACCCCCGCCGACCGCCTGCTCATGGTCACCGACGGCCTCATCGAAACCCGCGGCATCCCCCTGGAGACCTCCATGGAACAGCTCCGCACAGCCGCCGCCGACGCCCCCACCGCCCTGAACACCCTCTGCGACGTGCTCCTCGGCTGCTTCGGCCACGACAGAGAGGACGACATCGCCCTGCTGGCCCTGCGGTTAGGGTGAGCCCCGTTGGCCGCCCAGAAGGAGTACTGATGCCGCAGATCACCGTCGACTATTCCGCCGACCTCGCGGACGGCTTCGACCGGCCCGGATTCGCCAAGGCGCTGCACGAGGCGACCGTCGACATCGCGGCCGCCAAGCCGCCGGCGTGCAAGAGCCGGTTCCGCCCCACCGAGGACATCGTGGTCGGACCCGACACCGAGGGACATGCCCATGTGCACGTCCACATCGCACTGCTCGCCGGCCGCACCGAGGACACCAAGGCCCGGCTCACCGAAGCCGCGCTGGAGCTGCTGCGCAGGTACCTGAAGACCGCCGACGGGATCGTGCTGCACGCCTCCGCCGAGGTGCGCGACCTGGACGCCTCCTACCGGAAGTTCGAAGGCTGAGGCTGAGCAGGTTCAGGTCGCCAGCGTCAGGAGCCGGCCGGCCAGGTCGGCGAAGGGGCCGTCGGCCGGCTCCTCCTTGAAGATGCGGCGCAGCAGGGCGCCCATCTCCGTGTCGTAGGCGGCGCTCACGGAGGCCAGCGCGGCGAAGTCGTGCACGAGCTGGCTCTCCAGTTCCTCCCGGGGGATGCGACGGCCGTCCAGCCAGATCAGCGCCGTCGACTCGGCGAGCGAGATCCAGGACCGCACGACCAGTTCCAGACGCGCGGGCGGATCGGTCACGCCCAGGTGCGAAAGGATCTGGACATAGGCGGCCTGCCGTACGGAGTCGACGAGCGCGTTGGTCGTCGAGGAGCCGACCGCGGGCCCGCCGCGCATGAGGGCGGAGAAACCGGGCCCGTGCTCGTCCACGAAGTCGAAGTACCGGCTCATCACGCGATGCAGCCGCGCCCCCAGCGGACCCTCGTGCGGCTCCACGAACCGCGCCGCGAGATCGTCCGCCGCCCGCTGCAACGCGGCCTCGTACAGGCTGAGTTTGCCGGGAAAGTAGTGATAGACCAACGGGCGCGAAATGCCCGCGGCCGACGCTATCTCGTCGATGGAGACCTCGTCGGGCGAGCGGCGGCTGAACAGTTCGAGGGCGACGCCGATCAACTGCTGCCGCCGCTCCTCGACTCCCAATCTGCGGCGAACCCCGGTAGTCATACGAACACCTTACCGATCGATTCCAGCCTCGAACGGACCGGATCGATCGCGGAAGTTCACCCGGGTCCACCGGGCGGGCACGAGAACGGCCCGGTCAGCGCAGCCCGCCGAGCGAACGCCCGTCCCGCAGCGTCCCCTTCAGCTCGGCCCGCGCCCCCTGTTCGCCCGGCAGGGTCAGCCGACTGCCCCGCGCCGACCCGCTGATCCCGCCGGTCGCCCGGATCGACTCGGTCTGACGGCTGCCCGCGGCCAGCAGGTACCAGGTGCCCGCCTCCGACTTCCACAGCACCCCGGCCAGCACCTGCGGATCACGCGCCCCGCACGCCGGGACGTTCTCGGCCTTCGCCGCCACCGCCCCGTACCTTCCGCCCGGCGTGTGGAACTGCGCCAGCACCCGCGCCCCGCCGCCCCGCCAGGTCTCGGCCCGCGTGCACACCCACGCCGCCGAACCGCTCGCGTCCGGCAGCGGCTGCTCGTTGAACGCCCAGGCGTTGACGGTCCGCACGCCCGCCGAACGCACCGAGCCCAGCGAGCAGGCGTACGGCTGCCAGGTGCGCAGCGCCGCCGCGCCGGACGCCTCTCCCGGAGCGCCGGGCCGGCCGCTGGTGAGCCGGGCCGGAACCAGTTCGCCGAGGTCGCTCAGCAGCCGGGTCCGCTTGCCGTCTGCCAGTTGCAGCACGTTCCACGACGTGCACGGACCGGACCTGAGGGCCGGGCTGGCCAGCGGCGCGGTCACCCCGTCGGTGAGGGCGAGGTCCATCGCCCCGGAGCCCGGCTTCAGCAGATCCCGCTCGCCCGCCTTCGACACCCAAGGGGCCGTCAGATAACGGACGTTGCCGTCGGTCCGGCCCAGGACCACCGCGCTCGCCTCGGCCCGCCCGGCGCCGTCGACCCGGGCGAAGTCGAGGGCGGCGCCCTGCGTGCCGTCCTTCGGCTCGGCGTACCGGGCGATGCGCAGACCGTCGTAGAGGAGCACCACGCGCGCGGCGTCGACCGTCCCCGCGTAGAGCAGCTGAGGCGGTCCCGCCGGGCCGCCGGACAGGGTGCCGGGCGTCGCCGACACCTGGACCGACTCGCCGGGGCGTGCCCAGACGGCGAGGGCGCGGCGCAGCAGGGCCGTGTCGCCGGTGAGGCCGCCGCGGGCCGGCCACACGGAGAAGTCGGTGCGCGCCGAGCTCTGCCACGCGGCAGCGGGGACCCGGGTGACCTTCGCGGGGTCGAGGGCGGCCTGGGCGGCCGGGTTCCGCGCGTACGGGGGTGCGGCGGCGCCGTCGGGACCCCAGCCCTCGCCGGGCAGACCGAGCAGTGCCCCGCACACCAGCAGAGCCGCCCCGGCGGCCAGCGCGGCCTTCAGATGCTGGCGGCGCCGCATCAGGTCGGTGGGGCGGGCCTGGAGCGAGCAGGGGTCGAACTCGGGGGAGTCGAGCAGCCCGTACTGCGCCGGGATCCCGTCGGCCTCCAGCAGCGCGCCGTCCGCGTCGGCGACCCCCGCGGCCGTGAGCACCTCGCGCGTCTCGTCGTCCGCGAGCCGCTCCACGCCGCGCAGCGCGTAGGCGGCCCGGGCCGGTCCCGACAGGGTGGACAGCCGCTGGTCCAGGGCGAGTTCATCGGCGCCGCCCGACCGCGGGAACAGCTTCAGGCCCCACACCTGCGGCAGCAGCGGCGGCAGCTGGGACCGCTTGGGCCATGCCTTGCGCCGCAGCGGCAGCCCCGCCTCCAGCGCCGTACGCAGCACCTGGAGACGGACCAGGGCGTAGCCCGGGTCGCCGTCACGGCCGGTCGACTGGGCCGGGATGACCGGTGCCGGGGTGCGGTTGCGGGGGAGTGCGCGCTGGGTGAGCGCGTGCGCGGTCACGACACGCCTGCTGCGGCCCAGGCCCGGTGGCAGCACCAGATAGGCGAGCCGCACGAGCCGCGGGTAGTGCTCGACGAGCGCGGCCTCGGCCTGCTCGACGTCGACGACCGGGCCGGCGGGGGAGGAGGGTGCGGGGCGCTGGGCGACATCCTGTGACTGCACGTTCAGCAGAACGAGCGAATGGTCGGATGGTCACCTGCCCGCGGAGCGTCACACCCCGCGCTGTTCCTCCGGCTCCACGAGCAGCCGGGCGTAGTTCGCCATCGACCGCTGGTAGCGGGGCAGGTGCGGGGCCAGGGCGCCGAGGGCCAAGGACAGCGCCTCGCGGTCCCGGCCCAGGCTGGACAGGCACAGGGCGAGACAGGCGCGCACCGGGTCGTCCAGCTCGTCGGACGGGGCGACAAGCTCGGGTGAGAGCAGGGCGACGCCCTCCTCGGCCCGGCCGATGTTCCGCAGCGAGCTGGCCAGCTGGATCTTCGTCCGGCGGGTCTTGTAGGGGCTGACGTCGGCGAGTCCGCGCCTCAGCGCCTCCTGGTACAGCGGGACCGCCAGGTCCGAGCGGCCCGTGGAGTCCCAGGCGCAGGCCTGCTCGAACGGCCCGAGCGGGCTGCCGTCCGGCAGCTCGGCGACGAGGGCGTCGACCTCGGCACGGAAGCGCGCCTCGTCCGCTTCCTCTTCGGCGTAGTCGTCGAAGCGGGCCCACAGAGCGGCGACACGATCTTCCCAGTCCTGGTTCATCGTGCCACCCTCGCACAGGCGTGCCTACGGAGGCAGCGGAATTTGAGTGCTACGGGCTCCGCAGCCGTATCGAAGGCGAGAGCCCTTGCCGGGGCTCCGTGCGGCATGCGTCCGGACCGTGCCGTGACAAGGACCGGAGGAACAGATGAGGGTGACCCGACCGATGCTCGCGCTGAGCGGCGCGGTGGCGATACTGGCGCTGGCAGGCTGCGGATCCGGCGGCAAGGACGAGGCGGCCGTGCCGAAAGAGGTGACCGGCAGCCTGGAGCACATCGCGGCCGAGGCCAAGTGCAAGCCGAACATGCAGACCGACGCCGACACCATCCGCCAGGCCCTCTGCAAGAAGGGCAAGGAGAAGTACGTCCTCGCGACCTTCTCCACCGACCGCGGCCAGCGCGAGTGGCTGAACGGCGCGAAGGACTACGGCGGCTACTACCTCGTCGGCCGCAAGTGGGTCGCCGTGGGCCAGCAGAAGACGGTCACGGCGCTGCAGAGCACCCTCGGCGGGACCATGGAGGAAGGGTCCGAGCACATGAACCCCGGCGGCAGCCACAACAAGGGCGGTCACGACGGTGGCGGCCACAGCGGCTGAACCTCGCGGGCCCGGACAGACAAGAAAGCCGGCGGTGGGAATTCCCACCGCCGGCTTTCTACTGGCTGAGGACTACTGGCAGTTCTCGCCGTTGTTGATGCACTGGACCATCTCGTTCATCGTGTTCTCGTCGAAGAAGTTGATGAAGTCGTTGTGGTCGGTGATCGGCTTGTGCAGCTGCTCCGGGAAGGAGTCCACCGCGAAAGCGTTCTGGACCTGTCCATTGTTGATCTGCGGCGCCTGCACGTCGTAGACCAGACGGACCTGGAGCTGCGGGATGGCCTGGAAGCCGTTCGAGCAGCTGCCGTCCGCCTCCACGAAGTCCACGTGGGTGCGGTGGTTGGCACTGTCGATGTTCTGGCCGTCCCAGCAGCTCTGGAAGTTGGACAGCCGGACCATGCTGCTGCCGTCGGGGCAGATCGGGTACTTGTCCGTCACCTGACGGTCCTCGAAGCCCGTGCAGGTCCAGGACGTGTTGGCGTTGTTCAGGCCGTTGGTGAAGGACTTCGCGTCACCGGTGATGATCCGCAGGGCCTTCGGCATGGCGACGACGTCGCTCGTGCGGTTGCCCACGAACTTCAGCTCCGCCTGCGAGGGCTCGACGATCTTGCCGACGTTGCCGTCCTGGCCACCGCCCGGCTGACCCGCGTCGATGTCGTCCGAACCGTCCTGGATCCGGATGACCGGCCAGAAGTAGGTGGACTTGTCGCCCTGGTTCTGGCAGGTCGTCTCGCCGTTCTCCAGGTCCTCGTCGCTCGCGAAGGCGTTGTTGGCCTGGTTGCCCACGTAGTCGTGCTGGTGCTGCGCACCGTTGGACACGCCGGGCGCCACGATCACGTTGTCCGAGTTGCGGTTCTCGTTCTCGTTGGTGCCGCACTGCGTGGTGAAGGTGCCCGTGGAGCCGCCGTCACCGTTCGCCGCGAGACCGTTCGGCAGGTTGCGGGAGTTCGGCTGGACATCCTCGATGTTGATGAAGTCCGCGGCCGCCGGGCCGTTGCCGCCCTGACCGCCGTTGCCGCCCTGGCCCTGGTCCTGGCCCTGGTCCTGACCACCCTGGTCCTGGCCCTGGTCCTGACCACCCTGGTCCTGGCCGTCCTGGTTCTGGCCGTCCTGGTTCTGACCGCCCCCGGCCTGGCCGTCGTTGGTGTTCGCGTCGGCGTTCATGCCCTGGCACTCGGCCATCTGGGCGAGGTTGTCCGGGGCCTGGCCACCAACACGCTTGATGTTGATGCCGATCCGGTCGATGGCAGCGGTCCGCTTCGACTTCAGCGGGCCGAGGATGGCGTTGTTGACGAAGCCGGAGTCACCGGCCTGGGCCTGACGCGTGGAGGCGAGCCGGGTGTAGGCCTCGCTGATCTGCTTGTCGAGGTTCGCCAGCTCCTTGTCCACCCCCTGGCGCGCGCCGTCCGGCACGTCGGTCAGGCTCTGTCCTACGTCCGGGCACTGGATCGTGGCGACCTGTGCACCCGCGGACTTCGTCTGGTTCGCCGAGTTCTCCTCATGCGCCGAGGCATAGAAGTTTGCCCAGATCAGCCCGCCCCCACCGAGCGCTAGGGCCGCCGATGCGGCTATGGCCTTGGTGGCCATCGGCGTCCGGCGTTTTCTTGTGTTGCGTCCCATGGAACTCCTCTGACTTCCTTTTTCGGGGGCATCGAGGCGCCCGACAGGAGTGAAGCGGCTCCCTTCCATACGGAGGTGGTCCCAGGGGTGTTCAGATGTCTCTGAAATTGATGCGAGATTCGTGAGGGCTCTGTGTTCTCAACAGCCCCGCACATACCGGGAGTTGCTGATCCCCCACAGTCGGTGAACCGGAGGGTCCGCTTTCACCGGCCGTGGTCGAGATACGCCAGAACCGCCAGCACGCGGCGGTTGTCGTCGTCCGAGACCTCCAGTCCCAGTTTGGCGAAGATGTTCGCCGTGTGCTTGGCGATGGCCCGTTCCGTCACCACCAGCCGGCCGGCGATCGCCGCGTTGGTCCGGCCCTGCGCCATCAGCTCCAGCACCTCCCGCTCCCGGGGCGTCAGCCGCGCCAGCGGCCCGTCGTCGTTCGACTGCCGGGCCAGCAACTGCTGGATGACCTGCGGATCCATCGCCGTACCCCCGGCGGCGACCCGCCGTACGGCGTCCACGAACTGCTCGGCGTCGAACACCCGGTCCTTCAGCAGATACCCGACCCCGCCGCTGCCGTCGGCGAGCAGCTCACGCGCGTACAGCTGCTCCACGTGCTGGGAGAGCACCAGCACCGGCAGGCCGGGCCGCTCGCGGCGGGCGTCGAGCGCGCACTGGAGCCCCTCGTCGGTGTGCGTGGGCGGCAGGCGTACGTCGACCACGGCGACGTCCGGTTCCAGCTCGGCCAGGGCGGCGGCCAGTTCGGGACCGGACTCGACGGCCGCCGCGATCTCGAAGTCGTGCGCCTGGAGCAGCCGGACGAGTCCGTCGCGCAGCAGGAAGAGGTCTTCGGCTAGGACAACGCGCAAGGGATCTCCATGGTGACCATGGTGGGACCGCCCGCGGGGCTGCTGACGGCCAGGACGCCGTCGAATGTACCGAGCCGCCGCTCGACTCCGGAGAGTCCGGAACCGGCTCCGATCACCGCACCTCCCTCGCCGTTGTCGGTGACGGACACTCGCAGCATCCCGTCGGCGTGGTGCAGGTCGGCCCAGATCCGGTCGGCTCCGGAGTGCTTCACCGCGTTGGTGAAGACCTCGCTGACGGCGAAGTACGCGGCGGACTCCACGGGCGCCTCCGCCCGCCCGGGCAGGTCCACGTTCACCTCGGTGGTCACCGGCAGCCGCAGCGCCAGCGCCCGTACCGCGTCGCCGAGCCCGCGTTCGGCGAGGACCGGCGGATGAATGCCGCGCACCAGCTCGCGCAGTTCGGCCAGGGCCTCGACGGACGACGTACGGGCCTGCGCGATCAGTTCCTTGGCCTTGGCCGGGTCCTTGTCCAGGAGCGCCTCGATGGTGCCCAGGTCCATGCCCACCGCGACCAGCCGGGCCTGGGCCCCGTCGTGCAGGTCCCGCTCGATGCGCCGCAGCTCGGCGGCGGAGGTGTCGACTGCGTCGCGCCGCGTCTCGGTCAGGACCCGCACCCGCTCGGCCAGTGCGCCCTGGCCGGAGCCCAGGACGGCCTGGGTGAGCCGGAAGTGGACGTCCAGCAGCCGCGTGGTGAGGAAGTGCGCGAAGAAGAGAATGACCAGGCCCAGCAACGCGGCGCCGAGCGCGGACACCTGCCCGGTGACCTTGACGAACCCGTACCAGTACCCGTCGGGGAAGACCCGCCAGAGCCCGGCCCCGAGCGCGAAGCCCTCCAACGGGTACAGCCACAGCGCGGCCGGCAGCAGCGCGGTGAGGAAGCCGGCCGTCATGTCGACCGGCAGCCACATCAGGTCCCGCCAGGTCGCCGGGTCGCGCAGCATCCCGAACGTGGCCGCCCACGGGTTGGCGTCCTTCGGCAGCGGCCGGTACGCCGGCGGGATCCGCACCCCGCCCCACTCCGCCGCGAGCACCCGACGCCAGTTCGCGAACGCCCGCACGCCCTTCAGCACGTACGGCGTGGTGACGAGCCCGACGCCGATCGGGATGAGCCCGATCGACACCAGCGACAGGGTGAAGCACAACACCGCCCCCGGCAACGAGACGAGGGCCGCCCCCAGCCCCCGTAGCGCGGCGAGCGCGACGCCCCGCCCCTTCGCTGCCCTGTAACCGCTCTTCGTGTCGATGGTCATGACGTCAGTCTCGCCGAGCGGGGGAGGGGGGTCACTGGGCCGGGACACCCGGTCGAGGGGTGGTGCTACGTACACCTCGCCAGGCACCGCGGCGCGCGGTGGTTCATGCGTCCGCGCCGGCCGCGAGCACCTTCGCCTCCACCTCCGGGTCGAGCCCGGAGCGCGGCCGGTCCGGCCGCTGGGGTGCCGTGCCGCCGAGGTCCTGGAGCCAGTTCCAGGTGTCGGCCACGGTCTCGGCGACGGGCCGGCATTTCAGCCCCGCCTCCACCGCCCGGGAGACGTCCGCGCTGTGCAGGGCGTCGTGCAGGTCGCTGCCCGGCGGCACCCACACCGGCAGCTGGGTCCACGGCTCGATGCCCGCCTCCAGGATCACCCCGGGCTCGGTCCACCGCGGTTCGGCACCGCCGCCGGTGACCCGTACGCACGCGTCCAGCAGTTCGCCCATCGTGGCGTGCCCCTGCGGACCGGCCAGGTTGAACGGCCCGCTCAGCTGCCGCTCGGCCGCGAGCAGGATCCACTCGGCCAGGTCCCGGACGTCCACGTACTGCAGGGGCAGCTCGCGCGGGCCCGGGGCGAGCACCGGACCACCGCGCGCCATGCGGCCCAGCCACCACGGCAGCCGGCCGATGTTCTCGTACGGGCCGAGGATCAGCCCGGCCCGGACGAGCACCGACCGGTCCTCGCCGAAGGCGTCCAGCACGGCCAGTTCACCGCCGCGCTTGTCCTGTGGGTACGCGGTCTGCTCCGCGTCGGCCGCGGCGCCCTCCACCAGGGGCGCGTCCTCGCCGTACCCGGCGGGCGGGGCCCACGCGTACACCGAGCAGCTCGACACGTACACGTACCGGCGGGCGCGGCCCCGCAGCAGCCGCGCCGTGTCCCGCACCGCCCGGGGCGCCGCCGACCAGGTGTCGACGACGACGTCCCACTCGCCCGGGTCGTCGGCGAGGGCGGCGAGACCGTCGGGCGCGGTGCGGTCGCCGAGCAGCGACCGCGCGCCCGCCGGAGCCTCGTGCCGCCCCCGGTGGAAGACGGTCACCTCCCAGCCCCGTCCCAGGGCCGCCTCCACGACGGCCCGACCCGCGAACTCCGTACCACCCAGCATCAGTAGCCTCATGCCGCTGACTCTGCCCGGTGGGGCGGCGGCAGGGAATGGGGGTCTGCCGTCAGCAGAACGCTCAGTGGCTCACGGGAGGCACGTACTTGTATCCGACCCGGCGCACCGTCCGGATCGTGTCCCGGTGCTCCGCGCCCAGCTTGCGGCGCAGCCGGGCGACATGGACGTCGACCGTGCGGCCGTCGCCCACGTGCCCGTAGCCCCAGACCGTGCCGACCAGCTGGTCACGGGTGTGCACCCGGCCCGGGTGCGCCACCAGATGGGCGAGCAGCTCGAACTCCAGATACGTGAGGTCGAGCGGTCGGCCGGCCACCTGGGCCGTGCGCTGCACGGTGTCGACGCGGATCAGCGGCTCGCCGCCCGGCTCGGCGGCGGCCTCGGGGGCGACGGGCTCCGGACGGTCCGGCACGGCCACCGGGAACGGCGGCTGCTGGTCGGCCGGGACGAGCACCAGATAGCCGATCATCGGCGGCTGGCCCGGCAGTGTGGGCAGCGTGTGCTGCGGCGCCGGAAGCCAGGTGGCACCCGGCGGCAGCAGATCCGCGACGGTCACCACCTCGTCCCGGTCGACGGCACGCAGCCGATGCCGGGCGCTGTTCGCCGGAGTGGTGTTGAGGGCGGCGGTGGACAGAGAACGAGTGGTCGCCATGAGAGGTCAGCTCTTTCGCGCGAGGAGTTCGTCGGAGAGGTCGACGGCCGCGAGTTCGTGGTCGGGCTCGCCGAGGGACGTACGCGGTTCGCGCTGGCCGAAGGCCGGGGTGTACGGCTTTAGAGGGCCGGCGCGTTCATCGCGCGGCAACACACCCGGTCGAAGTCGTGGTCCTGACGGGACGGCCAGAAGGGCTCGAGGTCGTGACGACCCGTCGAGGTGTGCTTCTGGTAGCTGGCCATGACTCCATTGAAGCAGAGCTGATCCCGCACCGGGACCCTCCTCTCACTGCTTGGACACCCGAGCCCCTGTCAGGGGCGCGGGGAACCGCGCGAAAAGCCACGACGGCGCGGCAGGCGAAAGGGGGCGCCCACCGCGAACGGTGAGCGCCCCCTCGGAAGCCGGGTGGCGTCGGATCAGACCTGGCCGGCCTTCTCCAGCGCCGAGCAGCAGGTGTCGACGAGCAGACGCGTCACCACATACGGGTCGACGTTGGCGTTCGGGCGGCGGTCCTCGATGTAGCCCTTGCCGTCCTTCTCGACCTGCCACGGGATACGGACCGAGGCACCGCGGTTGGAGACGCCGTAGGAGTACTCGTTCCACGGGGCGGTCTCGTGCAGACCGGTCAGACGGTCGTCGATGCCGGCGCCGTAGTTCTTGACGTGGTCGAGCGGCTTGGAGCCCTCGCCGAGCGACTCGGCGGCGGTGATGATCGCGTCGTAGGACTCGCGCATCGCCTTGGTGGAGAAGTTGGTGTGCGCGCCGGCGCCGTTCCAGTCGCCCTTGACCGGCTTCGGGTCGAGGGTGGCGGCGATGTCGAAGTCCTCGGCGGTGCGGTAGAGCAGCCAGCGGGCCACCCACAGGTGGTCGGAGACCTCCAGCGGGGAGACCGGGCCGACCTGGAACTCCCACTGGCCGGGCATGACCTCGGCGTTGATGCCGGAGATGGCGAGGCCCGCCTCCAGGCAGTTGTCCAGGTGCGCCTCGACGACGTCACGGCCGAAGATCTCGTCCGCGCCGACACCGCAGTAGTAGCCGCCCTGCGGGGCCGGGAAGCCGCCCTTGGGGAAGCCGAGCGGGTAGCCGTCCTGGAAGAACGTGTACTCCTGCTCGATGCCGAAGATCGGCTCCTGGGCCGCGAACTTCTCGGCGACCTCGGCCAGCGCGGCACGGGTGTTGCTGGCGTGCGGGGTGAGGTCGATGTTCAGGACCTCGCACAGCACCAGGATGTCGTCGCCGCCGCGGATCGGGTCCGGGCAGGTGAAGACCGGCTTGAGGACACAGTCCGAGGCGTGGCCCTCGGCCTGGTTGGTGGACGACCCGTCGAAGCCCCAGATCGGCAGTGCGTCGAGACCGGCGGGCGAACCCGTGATGATCTTGGTCTTGGAACGCAGTTTGGCCGTCGGCTCGGTGCCGTCGATCCAGATGTACTCAGCCTTGAAGGTCACGGGCCACATCCTTCGGGGGTGTGTCTGGGCGCGTATCGCGGGTGCTGCGGCGCTGCGGCACCGGTGCGCCGCGTCAACTGTCCGGCAGCCTGTCAACGGGCGATTTCCCGGCCATTGCTCGAATGTGAACCCCGTGTTACCTGGTGTGCCTGTGCCGTACTTCACGCGGAGAGGGCCATTCGCCCGTGGAGGAAGCGGCCACCGGCTTCCCTCCGTCAAGCCGGTGACCGTCGCCCCCGTGACCCGGACGTGCCGGTCCTGCTGCTCCTGGCCGGGAGCAGCAGGACCGGTGACACGTACGAGGGGGCGGCCGAGGGGTTGACCGCCGCCTCAGTGACTCAGTCGTCCGTCCGGCGTCACCCCACCTTCTCGATCACGGCCCGGCGGATCAGGAACTTGCCGGGCTCACGGACCTGTTCGAAGGCCGCGTTGTTCAGCAGCGCACAGCTGCCGGAGACCGAGGTGACCTCCACCGTCGTGGACTTGTTGTTGTCCAGGTTGGTGACCTTCAGCTGCGTGCCGACCGGGAACTGGTTGCTGGACGCGGCAGGGGCACCGCCCTCGCCGGAGAGCGTGACGGTGGAGCCGTTGCACACCTGCTGCCCGGAGGCCGCAGCGCCACCACCGGCGTCTTCCGCCGGGGCGGATGCCGCGGGCGGCGAGGCCTCGGCACCACCGGCCGCGTCCTGACCGCCGCCGGCCTGCTCGCCGCCGCCTGCCTGCTCACCGCCCTGCGCGGGCTGCGACGGCTGCGCGGCCTGGGAGTCCTGAGCCGACTCCCCAACCGTGCACCCCGACGCCTCCTGCTTCCGCTTGATCTCCTCGACGACCGCCTCGCGGTTGGCGATCCGAGCCTCCGACTGAGCGTCGGGGTTGGCCTTCTGGTCCGCGATGAACTTCTCGTTGTTGCCGAGCGCGGTGGCGAGGCCCAGGCAGGCCGTCGACTCCGCCGCCGACTTGGTATGGGTGGCCGGCGGTGTGGCGTTCGACGTGCTCGCCATGACGAAGGCCCCGCCTCCCGCCACGGTCACCGCGCTCACCAGCAGCGCGATCTTCTTCTTCGGGCCGAGAGTTCTCCTACGCGACATGCGCGCCTCCTGAAGAGGTAGGGGAGCGTACGTCGTTATGTACGAGATACCGAACGAAGTTACTCAGCGGTTACAGGAGTCACTGAAGTGACCTGCGTCACGGGGCGGTTCTAGCGGGAGAGGGCGTCCCGCACGGCCTCGTCGGTACGGCCCACCACGGCCGTACCGTCGTCCGCGGTGATGATCGGGCGCTGGATCAGCTTGGGGTGCTCGGCGAGCGCCTTGACCCACCGGTCACGCGAACCGGCGTCCCGCGGCCACTCCTTGAGCCCGAGCTCCTTGGCGACCGCCTCCCCGGTGCGGGTGATGTCCCAGGGTTCGAGCCCGAGGCGCTCGAGTACGCCACGGATCTCCTCCTCGCTCGGCACGTCCTCCAGGTAGCGGCGGACGGTGTAGTCGGCCCCCTCGGCGTCGAGCAGCGACACGGCACTACGGCACTTCGAACAGGCCGGATTGATCCAGATCTCCATGGGGGTCACGGTACGCGCTGCCGCCGCTGTTCGAATTTCTGCCGACTCGTGCGCCCCTCGCGGACCTGCCGTGACGGGATGCCAATTTCCCTGCTCACCAGGGCATTTGCGGCTCGTTGCGGACTCCCGGTTGTCAGTGCCGGACGGTAAACTGTAAGCAGTGTTCGAGGGTGGCGCCGGGGTCGCGGAGACTTCGGTGAGCCGCCCGACCGCGACAGGAGGATGCCTGTGCCCGCTGCCGCTCTGAAGTCGAAGCCGTTGCCCACCCAGTCCACCGCGAAGCGTCCCGTCCTGCTCGACCTGCCGTACGCACCCGTGGAGAAGCGTCCGCTGCCGCCGGGCCGGCCGCGCGAGTGGTACGTCACGCACAACCGTCGCCTCAAGGCGATGCGACTCGCCATCGCCCTGCTCGACTCCGGCGTCTACATGCCGAACCAGGCCCGCAACGAGACGATCCGCCGCGCGGCGGAGCAGATCGGTGTCCACCCACCGTCGGACACGACGTGCCACATGGTGCGGGCGTTCATGCGCTACGCGCGCTGAAGCCGGTCCACCGGTGTTCCCGGCGCGGGGAACACCGGTGGGTTCAGCCGGGCGAAGCCCTCCTGGCGTTCGTAGGGGAAGTAGGGGTAAGGCGCCGGGCGGTGGCTCGCCGCGTCGAGCTTCGCCACCTGCTCGGGGGTCAGGCTCCAGCCGACGGCGCCGAGGTTCTGGCGCAGTTGCCGCTCGTCGCGGGCGCCGATGATGACGGAGGACACCGTCGGCCGCCGGAGCAGCCAGTTGAGGGCGATCTGTGGCACGGCCCTGCCCGTCTCCTCCGCGATCTCGTCCAGTGCGTCGACCACGTCGTAGAGGTGCTCGTCGGAGACGGGCGGTCCGTGGTCGGCCGTGCGGTGCAGTCGGCTCTCGGGCGGCAGCGGTGCGCCTCGGCGGACCTTGCCGGTGAGGCGCCCCCAGCCGAGCGGGCTCCAGACGATCGCGCCGAGGCCCTGGTCGAGGGCGAGCGGCATGAGCTCCCACTCGTAGTCGCGGCCGACGAGGGAGTAGTACACCTGGTGGGCCATGTGGCGCGGGTGGCCGTGCCTCTCCGCGGCCGCGAGGGACTTCATCACCTGCCATCCGGAGAAGTTGGAGACGCCGGTGTAGCGCACCTTGCCCGCCTGGACGAGCGTGTCGAGCGCGGCCAGTACCTCGTCGACCGGCGTCCCGGCGTCGAAGGCGTGGAGCTGGAACAGGTCGATGTGGTCGGTGCCGAGTCTGCGCAGGGCGTCCTCGCAGGCGGTGATGAGACGGGAACGGGAGGTGCCCGCGTCGCCCGGTCCGTCGCCCGTCGGCAGACCGGTCTTGGTGGAGACGATCACCTGGTCCCGGCGGCCCTTGATCGCCTGCCCCAGCACCTCCTCGGAGGCGCCGGCGGAGTAGACGTCGGCGGTGTCGAACATCGTGATCCCGGCGTCCAGGCAGATGTCCACCAGGCGGCGCGCCTCCCGCGCGTCGGTCGTGCCCCACGCGCCGAACAGCGGGCCCTGCCCGCCGAAGGTGCCGGCTCCGAAGCTCAGCGCGGGAACCAGGAGTCCGGACGCGCCCAATCGCCTGTATTCCATCTCGGCCTCTTTCAGTTCCTGGCTAATGGGTCTGCGGTTCCGTTAACAGTCACTAAGGTAGCAGGGTGAACCGCTTAATGGAACGGGAGTGCCGTTATGGCTGACGAAGGCGAGCCGGGGACCGTACGGCCAGGAGGGCGCACGGCGCGGGTACGGGAAGCGGTGCTGCGGGCGGCCGAGGACGCCCTGACCGAGCAGGGCTTCACCGGCCTGGACCTGGCCGACATCGCCCGCCGCGCCGGAGTCGGCAAGACGACCGTCTACCGCCGCTGGGCGACGGTCACCGGGCTGGTGGCCGACCTCCTGCTGGAGATGGCCGAGCAGTCCGCGCCGCGCACCGAGACGGGCTCGCTGCTCGGCGACCTGACGGCCAACGCCCGGCTCGTGCAGCGCACCCTGACGGACCCCCGGCAGGGGCCGCTGTTCAAGGCGCTGATCGCCGCCGCCACCGGCGATCCCAGGACGGCCGCTGCGCTGCGGCGCTTCTACGACATCCGCGTCAGGGAATGGGCTCCCTGTGTGCGGCAGGCCGTCGACCGGGGCGAGGTGCCCGAGGGCACCGACACGCACGAAGTGATCCGCGCCGTCTCCGCCCCGCTCTACTACCATCTGCTGATCAGCGGCGCCCGGCTCGACGGCGCCACGGCCGACCGGGCCGCCGAGGCCGCCGCGACGGCGGCACGCGCGGGCGTCTACGTACGGGCCTGAGGCGTCGTCGAGGGACGGCCTCAGGCGTAGCGCTCCAGCAGCTCCGTCACATACGCCTCCAGCCGCCCGCCCAGCACCTCCGGTGTCAGGTCGGTCCGCCCCAGCTCCCGCCAGGGGACCGCCAGCTTCGCCGCGTCGGGGACATAGGCCAGAGCGTCGAGCAGCCGCCAGTACAGATGGTCCGGGCCGTCGGCCAGGGGCCGGCCGCCGTGTGCCTCGTAGCGCTCCCGGAATCCGAGGCCGTACTCCGGGCCGTGCAGCAGCGCGAGCGCCGTCGAGCAGTGGGCGACGTCCAGGTCGGCGGGACCCCAGGAGGTCTCCACCCAGTCGACGACACCGCCGATCCGCAGACCGGCCCCCGAGCCCGTGAACAGCACGTTCCCGGGATGGAAGTCCCGGTGCAGGAAACAGCCCTCGTACGGCGGGGGATCGCGGCGGATGACGTCCACGGCCCGCTCCCAGCCCGGGGGAACGGCCGCCGGCGACGTCCATGCCTGGTACGCGCGCGGACGCTCCTCGGGGACGACCCGGTGGATCGCGGCCAGTTGGGCCGCGAGCAGCTCCACGCGAAGGTCGAGGTCCTCCTCGTCGACCCGGACCCGCCCCGGCAGCACGGACATCAGCAGGGACGGATGGTCACAGTGCTCGGCGGTCGCGTCCACGCCGATCAGGCCGGGGGCCGGCACGCCCTGCTGCCCGGACAGCAGTGTCAGCACGTCCGCCTCGCGGGCCAGCAGCCCGGGGGCGTGCCGCCGGAAAAAGGGCTTCACGAAGGTCCGCAGGGCGAGGGAGGTGCCGTCGTCGAGGGTGAGCCGCCGCATCTGGGCGCTCCAGCCACCCTTCAGGAAAGACGACTTGTCGACCGTACGGCCTTCCGGGAGCTGCTTGGCCACCCACGCCCGGGTCGCCGTCCAGCCCTGCTCGCCGAGCCCGGTCAGCAGGGCGGTGACGAACGCCCGCCGGTCGTCGGGACGGTCGCGGAACCACAGGCCCAACCGGTGCTCCGCCTCGGGCAGTTCCCAGCGGGTGAACTGGGCGCGCCGGGCCAACGCGTCCGAGACGGCCTCCGTCACGGCGGGCGGGATGACCTCGTCCGTGCCCGGCACCGCGAGCACCGCCCGTCCCTCGTACGCCCCCAGTACGTCGAGCGCGGGTGACGTACGCCAACTGCCCGACCGGCGGATGATCTCGCTGAACCGCCCGTCGCCCTGCCCGAACGGCACGTCCCACGCCTCGGCCGCGTACACCGCGGGCGCGCACAGCCCCAGGGCCGCCACCCGGTCCCCGTAGTGCCGGGCGAGATCGGCCACCGTCTGACCGCTCATGCTGAACCCGACCAGGATCAGTGGCCCGTCCCCGCGCGCGTGCGCGTCGATCACGGACACGGCCTGCTCGAAACGGCGGCGCAGGCTCAGTTCCCGCAGTCGGCCGGTGCTCTGCCCATGGCCCGAGAAGTCGAAGGCGAGGACGTGGCAGCCGTGTGCGGCGAACTCCGACAGCAGCGGCAGCAGCCGCTCCTTGCTGCCGTTGCCCGCGCCGTGCAGGACCACGGCGGTGGCTCTCGCGGGCGCGCCGGCACCGCCGGACAGCCCGCTGAGTCGTTCACCTTCGATGGTGTGCGTGAAAGGGGTCGGTTCCAGCTCACTCATACGGTCATTCACTCATGCCGCGCGAGCCCGTGAGGGGCGGTCACAGCCCGGGCGCTCCCCACACCGGGAACCAGCGGCCGAGATCCTGCTCGATCCGCAGATCGCCGTCGAGCGCGGCCCGCACCTGGAGTTCCAGCGCGTTGTCGCGCCGTTGCGCCTCGTCGGGCAGGGGCGCGAACGGGTAGAAGGTGCCGCGCTTGTAGAGGTAGACCAGCACGAGCCGCCGGCCGGCCCGGTCCCGGAACCCGGCCAGGGAGCACAGCAGTTGCGGGCCAAATCCGTTGACCTCCATCTGGCTGTTCACGGCGTGCAGGTCGTTCACGAGCGCGTGCAGCTGGTCGGGGTCGCGGTGCGAGACCAGCCAGGAGTAGCCGTAGTCGTCCTGCCGCAGTTCCACCGGCGGGCCGTCGCGCTCGGTGTCGGCGTCCAGCAGGGCCTGCACCTCGCGGTGGCTCTGCTCGAAGGCCGCGCCCTCGACCGTGGCGAAGCACACCGCGCCCTGCCCGGTCGGGGTGAACCCCGCCGCGGCCTCCAGGGTCACGGCCGCCGAGGGCAGCGCGAAAAGCCGGTCGAGATCCGCCACGACCGGCTTGGTCCGGCCGAGCAGGATGTCCAGCAGCCCCATGCCCCGCTCACACCCCTCCGGGTGCCGCCGCCTCGCCCAGCTCGGCGGAGATCCGGCCCAGTTGGTCGAGCCGCTGCTCCAGGCTCGGGTGGGTCGAGAAGAGCCGCGCCACACCGGGGTCGCGGCCCAGCGCCGGGGTGAAGTAGAAGGCGTTGAAGGCCTGGGCCGTGCGCAGGTCCTTGGTCGGGATGCGGGCGATGTCGCCGGAGACCTTGGTGAGCGCGGAGGCGAGCGCCGAAGGCCGCCCGGTGAGCAGCGCGGCCGACCGGTCGGCGGCCAGTTCCCGGTACCGGGACAGGGCCCGGATCAGCAGGAAGCTCAGCGCGTACACGGCCGCCGACACACCCATCACCGCCGCGAAGATCACCGCGGTGTTCTGGTCCCTGCGCGCCCCGCCGAACAACTGCGAATAGAAGGCGAACCGCACGATCAGCCCCGCGATCACACCGAGGAACGAGGCGACCGTGATCACGGCGACGTCCTTGTGCGCCACATGCGACAGCTCGTGCGCGAGGACGCCCTCCAGCTCGGCCGGCTCCAGCCGCCGCAGCAGCCCGGTCGTCACACAGACCACGGCGTGGTCCTGGTTCCGCCCGGTCGCGAACGCGTTCGGCATGTCCATATCGGACACGGCTACCACCGGCTTGGGCATGTCCGCGATGGCACACAGCCGGTCCACGACCCCGTGCAGCTCGGGAAACTCCTCCCGCTCCACGACCCGCCCGCGCATGGCGTACAGCGCGATCCGGTCCGAGAACCAGTACTGAGCCCCGAGCAGTCCCGCCGCGACCACCACGACGAGCACCCAGGACTTCAGCAGCACGATCAGCGCCGCCACGAACCCCACGTACAACAACCCGAGCAGGAACAGCGTGATCCCCATACGGGTGGTCAACCGCCGGTCGCTCCGGAAGCGGCTGTGCATCTGCATCACCCCGCAGTCAGGCACTCGTCCCACTGCCAGTGTGCACCCGGCCCCGCCCATGAACGGGTCGTGATCGGCCCCAGGACAGGCAAAGGCGTCAGCCGCCCGCGCCCACCGCGTACCCGGCCACGGACGGCCACCGCACGGTCAGCACCACCGACTCCTCCTCCGCGACCCAGGAGTGATCGATCCCACGCCCCCACACGACGTAGTCCCCCTGCCGCTCCAGCAGCACCTTCCGGCCGGGAAGCTCCACCCGGAAACGCCCGCTGATCAGCACCAGCAGCGCGGTCCGCTCCTCACCCCGCACCCACTCCGCCCGCTCGTCACCCCGGGGATGGACACCCCACTTGATCTCGACGGCCTGACTGTGCCGGGGGTCCCCGACGTCCTTGAAGTGCCCGAGAATCCACCCTCGGTCCAGCGCGGCGTCCTGGCCCGCGTTGCCCACGTACACACTGTCGTCCACGCGCCGGGACGCTAGCAGCCGCCTGGCCGGCCCTCTCGGCGCACGTCCGCTACGGCGCCCGGAAGTTGATGTACCCCAGCAGCACGATCAGCGCCGCCACGCAGCCGAACACCACGGCCGTGGAGATCCACGATGAGCGGGAGCCGGAGCCGGAGCGTGAGCGGCGGCCGCGTGAGCGGTGATCGGGGTCGGGGCGGAAGGGGACGGGGCCGGGTGGGTTGTGCTTCCAGCGCGCGGCGAGCATGCGGGCCCGGGCCGAGGGCTCCTTGTGCTCGGCGTCGTCCGCCCATCTGAGGTCGAACTCACGCTCCTGGCCGTCCTGTTCGTGTTCGGACATTCCCACTCCACCCCCGTGTGGTCCTGTGAGAAGAATAGAACATACGGCCGTGCCCCCGCTGTCCGTACGCACAGCG
>NZ_JBSHKH010000098.1:0-3304 GCF_053643595.1 Streptomyces sp. NPDC055506
GCCGAGCACCACCGGCCCCTCGTGCGCGAGCACCGCCTCCCGCAGCCCCGCCTCGGGCAGACACCCAGCACGCCGTGCGGATGGCCGCGGACGACCTCGGCGGTGAGGCTCCGCAGGATCCGCATCTTGGGGTCGGTGAGATCGGCGGGGTCCCCGGGACCCGGGCCGAGCACCACCGGCCCCTCGTGCGCGAGCACCGCCTCCCGCAGCCCCGCCTCGTCGTATCGCCGGACGGTCACCTCCAGTCCGCTCGAGCGCAGCACATGCGCGAGCATCGCCGTGAAGGTGTCCTCGCCGTCGACGACCAGGGCGTGCCCGGTGAGCTCCTCGGAGCGCTCCTGCATCCGCAGCCAGAACGGCGCCAGCGACGCCCGGCGCCCGTCGAGCGCGGCACGCACGCGTGGATCCTCGGCGAGCCTCGGCCGCACGGACTCCGCACGCGGCCTGCCCGGCCGTACGCCCAGGGCCGCCAGCACCCCCGCCGCCTTCGCGTGCGTCTCCGCGACCTCACTCGCCGGGTCGGACCCGCGCACGAGCGTGGCGCCCACCGGCACCCGCAGCCCGCCGTCCGCGTCGATGTCGGCGGTACGGATGAGGATGGGGGAGTCGAGGGTCTGCGCCCCGCCGGAATCCCGCCCGAGGAGGGCCAGCGCCCCGGCGTAGTAGCCACGCCCCCCGACCTCGTGCCGCTCGATCACCCGGCAGGCGTTCTGCACCGGCGAGCCGGTGACGGTCGCCGCGAACATAGTCTCCCTCAGCACCTCCCGCACATCCAGCGAGGACTTCCCGCGCAGCTCGTACTCGGTGTGCGCGAGGTGCGCCATCTCCTTCAGCCGGGGCCCGACCACGATGCCGCCCATGTCGCCGACGGTGCACATCATCTTGAGCTCCTCGTCGACGACCATCGACAGCTCCTCGATCTCCTTGCCGTCGGCGAGGAAGCCGAGCAGATGCTCCGGGGTCGGCCCCTCGGCGGGGTAGCGGTAGGTGCCGCTGATCGGGTTCATGACGACCGTGCCGCCGGACATCCGGACGTGCACCTCCGGGCTCGCCCCGACCAGCGTCCGGTCCCCGGTGTGCACGACGAACGTCCAGTACGCGCCCCGCTCGCCCTCCAGCAGCCGCCGGAACAGCGCCAACGCGTCGGCCCGGCCGAACCCGGGGATCCCACCCTCGTACGTCCGCCGGATCACGAAGTTCGCGCCCTCGCCCCGCCCGATCTCCTCCCGCAGCACCCGCCCGACGATCTCCGCGTACTCCTCGTCACCGACGTCGAAGCCACCGCCCTCGACCCGCACGTCATGCCCCGGGAGCTGTTCCAGGGCGTCCGCCAGCGGGATCGCGTACGACTCCTCGGGCGTCAGCACCGCCAGGGGCGTGCCGTCGTCGCGGGCGTCGAAGCCGCGCTCGCGGATCTGCCGGAAGGGGACGAGCGCGAGGCCCTCGCCGGGGAGGTCGGCGAGCCGGTCGTACGTGGCGACCGGGCCGATCAGGACCTCGACCTGATCATGGTCCTGGCCCGGGGTGCGGCGGCGCAGCAGGGCGAACGGGCGGGAGTCGTCCGGCAAGCCGAGCAAGTTCATGGGTCCGTACTCCATCTCGGTGAGAGAGGAACGGACCCCGGGAAACACCGAAGGCCGCCCCTCGGGCGGCCTTCGCGAAGTCTGTCGTACGCGCAGTCAGCGGGCCGCCGGATGAGCGGTCCACCACCAGGTCTGGGTCGAGTGCGCGAACATGCGACGCACCCTATCCCATGTCCGAGGAGCGTACGCGGTGTCTCAATTGCTGGGCATGGGTCAGGACGCCCGACACGACCCCGTAATGTTGAGGTCGTGACCGTGAACGCTAAGACCAGCGCGAGTGCTGGCAACACCTGGCGAGACCTGCCCGCGGCGCAGCAGCCCGAGTACCCCGACACCGAGGCTCTGCGCGCAGTCGTTGCGGACCTCGAGTCGTATCCGCCGCTCGTCTTCGCGGGCGAGTGCGACCAGCTGCGTGCCCGGATGGCGGCCGTCGCCAAGGGAGAGGCGTTCCTCCTCCAGGGCGGCGACTGCGCCGAGGCCTTCGACGCGGTGTCCGCGGACCACATCCGCAACAAGCTGAAGACGTTGCTCCAGATGGGCGCCGTGCTCACGTACGCCGCGTCCGTGCCCGTGGTGAAGGTCGGCCGGATCGCCGGCCAGTACTCCAAGCCGCGCTCCAAGGGCACCGAGACCCGCGACGGCGTGACCCTGCCGACCTACCGCGGCGACTCGGTGAACGGCTTCGACTTCAACGAGGCCGCCCGTATCCCGGATCCCGAGCGCCTGAAGCGGATGTACCACGCGTCCGCCTCCACGCTGAACCTGGTGCGCGCCTTCACCACCGGCGGCTACGCCGACCTGCGCCAGGTGCACGCCTGGAACCAGGACTTCGTGAAGTCGTCCCCGTCGGGACAGCGCTACGAGCAGCTGGCGCGCGAGATCGATCAGGCGCTGAACTTCATGCACGCCTGCGGGGCCGACCCGGAGGAGTTCAAGACGGTCGAGTTCTACGCCTCGCACGAGGCGCTGCTGCTCGACTACGAGTCCGCCCTGACCCGGGTCGACTCGCGCACCGGACAGCTGTACGACGTCTCCGGGCACATGGTGTGGATCGGTGAGCGCACCCGGCAGCTGGACCACGCGCACGTCGAGTTCGCCTCGAAGATCCGCAACCCGATCGGCATCAAGCTGGGCCCGACGACCACGGCCGAGGACGCGCTGCAGTACATCGAGCGCCTCGACCCGGAGCGTGAGCCGGGCCGGCTGACCTTCATCGTCCGCATGGGCGCCGACAAGGTCCGCGACAAGCTCCCCGAGCTGGTCGAGAAGGTCACCGCCTCGGGCGCCACCGTGGCCTGGGTGACCGACCCGATGCACGGCAACACCTTCGAGGCGGCCTCCGGGCACAAGACCCGCCGCTTCGACGACGTGCTCGACGAGGTCAAGGGCTTCTTCGAGGTCCACAAGGCGCTCGGCACCCACCCGGGCGGCATCCACGTGGAGCTCACCGGCGACGATGTCACCGAGTGCGTGGGCGGCGGCGACGAGATCTTCGTCGACGATCTGCACCAGCGCTACGAGACGGCCTGCGACCCGCGGCTCAACCGCAGCCAGTCGCTCGACCTGGCGTTCCTCGTGGCCGAGATGTACAGGGACCAGTAACGGGATCGCCTGTTACCCGGACATGGACTGGGGCGCGGATCACACGATCCGCGGCCCACCCCACGGTTTTTGGTACCACCCCCCGGGGTATGGTATGGTTTCGGCACCGAACAAAGCGT
>NZ_JBSHKH010000098.1:3314-31579 GCF_053643595.1 Streptomyces sp. NPDC055506
TTGTCTGGGGGCGCGGATCACACGATCCGCGCCCCTCTCCACTTTTGTGGCTCCCACCCGGCGGGTAAGGTTAGGTTAGCCTCACCGATCAACGGGACGGCACCAGAGAACGAAACCCCGCCGGGAGGTGAGCCGCGTGTACATCTGCAGTTGCTTCGGGATCACCGAGCAGCAGGTCAAGCAGCACGCGGACAGCGGCGCCTGCACTCCCCGCCAGATAGCCTCGGCCTGCAAGGCGGGCACGGACTGCGGGTCGTGTGTACGCCGTATCCAGGCGATCCTCGGCAGGGGCGCGTGCCCGCGCCGGGACATGGCCGACCGGGGCGAACCGGTGCTCTCGGACCTGTCGGATCTGGAGGACGCCGCCTAGGCGGGTCCTAGCTGGGCTGCTCGATCTGCTGCGCGATGTACAGCGCCTCGCCGAGCTTCTCGATGAGCTCGAGCTGCGTGTCCAGATAGTCGATGTGGTGCTCCTCGTCCTCGAGGATCGACTCGAAGAGGTTCGCCGACGTGATGTCGCCCTTGGTGCGCATCACCTCGATGCCCCGCTTGAGACGGTCGATCGCCTCGACCTCGACCTGCCGGTCGGCCTGGAACATCTCGGTGACCGTCTGGCCGACCCGGACATGGAAGAGCCGCTGGTAGTTGGGCAGACCGTCCAGCATGAGGATGCGCTCGGTGATCTTGTCCGCGTGCTTCATCTCATCGATGGACTCTTCACGCGTGTACTTGGCGAGCTTGGTCCAGCCTTTGTTGTCCTGGATCCGGTAGTGCAGCCAGTACTGGTTGATCGCCGTCAGCTCGCCGGTCAACTGCTCGTTCAGGAATTCGAGGACCTCGGGGTCGCCCTGCATCGCAGAGGCTCCTTCCACGCGTAAGAACTGGCAGGTTGCGCCGCATGATTCCACCGCGGAAGAAGATCGTCCAGTAAGTCTTCACTTAGTAAGTAAGGGCATGCTTAGTTCGTAATGCCCCGTTTTGGAATGGCCCGGGTCAGGGGCATCACCCGAGGTCTGTCAGGATGGACACATGGGTCAGCCGGTGGGACGCGAATCGGGAGAAGGGCGCGATTCAGCAGGAGCGACGCAGCCCGGGCTTCCGCCGGGACAGCGATTGCAGCGCGGCTGGCCGGTCACGCACTACGGGCCCGTCCCCAAGTTCCGGCCCGAGCGCTGGGAGTTCAGGGTCTTCGGCGCCACCGCCGGCGGCGGCAAGCACTGCTGGACCCACGAGGAGTTCACGGCCCTGCCGTACACCACCGTCGTGGCCGATCTGCACTGCGTCACCAAGTTCAGCATGCTGGGCGCCGAGTGGGGCGGGGTCCCCGCGCGCACGATCCTCGACATCGCTCCGCCCGCCGACGACGTCACCCATGTGATGGTGTGGGCCGAGTACGGATTCAGCTCCAACCTCCGGCTGTCCGACTTCGCCTCCGAGCAGGCCCTGTTCGCCACCCACAAGGACGGCGAACTCCTCACCGCCGAGCACGGCTTCCCGCTGCGCCTGATCGTGCCCCACCTGTACGCCTGGAAGGGCCCCAAGTGGGTGCGCGGCGTGGAGTACATGACGGCCGACCGGCGCGGCTTCTGGGAGGAGCGCGGCTACCACAACGTCGGCGACCCGTGGCAGGAGCAGCGCTACTCGTACCAGGAGGAGCCCGGGGACGGCCCCGACCTCTGACCTGAAGCTCTGAAGCCGTCAGCCGTCGCGCAGCTTCTTCAGCCGCTCCACGTCCGCCGCGTGCCCTTCCTTGCCGCCCGGCGTCTCGATGATCAGCGGTACGCCCTCGGTCGCGGGGTGCGTCATCAGGGCCCGGAACGGGTCTTCGCCGATGTGGCCGACGCCGATGTTCTCGTGCCGGTCCTTGTGCGCGCCCACCACGTCCTTGGAGTCGTTGGCGTGGATCAGCTTCAGCCGGCCCTCGCCGACCGTGTCCACCAGCAGGTCAAGCGTCTGGTGCATGCCGCTCGGGCCGGTCAGATCGTGCCCGGCGGCGAAGATGTGGCAGGTGTCCAGGCACACGCCGAGCATCGGGTGGGCGTCCAGTGCCTCGAAGTACGGGCCGAAGTCCCAGGTCCGCGAGCACAGCGAGGCGCCCTGGCCGGCGGTCGACTCCAGCAGCAGATACGGGTCGTCGTCATGGGTCAGCTCGTCCAGCAGCGGCAGCAGGTGCTCGCGCACCTGCTTCAGCGCCACGGACCGCTCCCGGCCGCCCGTCGCGCTGCCGGTGTGCACGACCACGCCCAGCGCCCCGATCTCCCGCCCGCGGCGCAGCGAGTGCCGCAGCGACTCCACCGACCGCTCCACCGTCGCCTCGGTGTGCGAGCCGAAGTTGATCAGGTAGGGGGCGTGCACGTACGCCGGGATCGACTCGGCCTCGCACGCCGCGCGGAACGCCTCGTCCTGCTTGGGGTTCCCGGCCGGTGTGGCCCAGCCGCGCGGGTTGGCCACGAAGACCTGGACGGTCTCCGCCTTCAGATCATGGGCGTACGACAGACCGACGGAGTGCAGCCCACCGGCCACGGGGACATGGCCGCCCACCGGGTTGCGGGAGGGGCCGGACAGCTGATTGTTCACCCGTTCAGGGTGTCATGCGCCCGGCCCTGCCCCGTCCACGGGCTCCCTGCCCGCGCTCGTCACCTGATCTTGATGGTGATCGTCGAACCCTTGGGCGCGGTCTGGCCGCCCTCGACGGACTGCCCCTTGACCTCGTCGCCGAACAGCCCGAGCAGACCGCGGTCCTCGTCGACCTGGAACCCGGCGCTCTCCAGCGCCCGCGTGGCGTCGTCGACGTTGTCACCGACCACGTCCGGGACCTCGATCATCTCGGGGCCCTTGGACAGCGTCAGCGTCACCGTGTCGCCCTCGGCCGCGCGGCCGCCGGCGTTCGGGGTCTGCTTGACGACCTGGCCCTTGTCGAACTCGGAGGAGTTGACCCGCTCGGTGGCGACCTTCACCTTGAGCCCGGCTTCCTGCAGCTGCGCCCGGGCGTCGGCTTCGTCCGCGCCGGTGAGGTCGGGGATGTCGATGGGGCTGCCCTTGCTCACGACCAGCGCGACGGCCGTGCCCGCGCGGACCTTCGTGCCGTCGGCGGGCCGCGCGGAGATCACCGAGCCCTTCGGCACGTCCTCGCTGAACTCCCGGGTGACCATGCCCGGCTCAAGACCGTCCTCCTTCAGCTGGGCCCGCGCCTTGGCCAGCTTCTGGCCCTCCAGGGCGGGCACCCGCACGGTCTCGGGGCCGTCGGAGACGGTGATGCTCACCGAGTCGTTGCCGCGGATGCGCGACCCGGCCTTCGGGTCGGAGCTGATGATCTGGCCCCGCTCCACGGTGTCGCTGTAGGCGTGCTCGACCTTGCCGAGATCGAGCCCGGCGTCCTCCAGCCGGCTCTCGGCCTCGGTCTGCGTCTTCGCCAGCAGCGGGGGGACCTCGGTGAACTGGCCCGAGTTGATGTACCAGATGCCGCCGCCGAGGCCCAGCACCAGCAGCACGGCGACGACGATCGCCAGCGGACCACGCCGGGACCCCGGGCGGCGCCGGGACGGCGGAGGCGGCGGGGACTCGAAACGGCTGGTGCGGTTGAGCGCCGCCTCGGACGTCTCGTCGTCCTCGTTGACCGGCAGCGGGCGCGGTGTGGTCAGCGCGCGCGGGATCACGCTCGTACGGTCGTCGGCGCCGTCGTGCTCCGCGGAGAGCGCCTGCGGCGGCACCATGTCCAACTGCTCCGCGCTCAGCCCGGCGCGCCCGTCGCGGACCTGCGCGAGCAGCGACACCGCGTCGTGCGGGCGGATATCAGGGGTGCGGGCGGTCGCCGAGGCGACCATCTCGTCCAGTTCGTAGGCCAGACCGGGCACGGCGGCCGACGGCGGCGGAACGTCCTCGTGCAGGTGCTTGTACAGGATCACGGCCGGGGAGTCCGCGTCGTGCGGCTTGTCGCCGGTCAGCATCTCGTAGAGCATCACCCCGCACGCGTACACGTCGACGCGGGGGTCCGCGGTGCCGTTCTCTATCTGCTCGGGCGCGAGGTACGCGACCGTGCCGAGCACGGTCCCCGTGGTGTTCGTCACCGTGTCCACGGCACGGACGAGTCCGAAGTCGGCGACCTTCACCCGGCCGTCGTCCCCTATCAGGACGTTCTCGGGCTTCATGTCCCGGTGCACGAACCCGGCGCGGTGGGCGGCGCCCAGCGCGGCCAGCACCGGCTCCAGGATGTCCAGGGCGGCCCGCGGCTGCAGGGCCCCGCGCTCGCGCAGCACGTCCCGCAGGGTGCAGCCCGCGACGTACTCCATGGCGAGATAGACGTAGGAGCCGTCGGTGCCCTGGTCGAAGACCTGCACCACGTTCGGATGGGCCAGTCGGGCGACGGACTTCGCCTCGCGGATGAACCGCTCGACGAATGAGCTGTCGACGGCGAGCGAGGGGTGCATCACCTTGAGCGCGAGAACGCGGTCCAGCCGGGTGTCCACAGCCCGGTAGACCGTCGCCATCCCGCCGACGGCGATCCGCGCGTCGATGCGATACCGGCCGTCGAGCACCTGCCCGACCAAGGGGTCCTGAAGGGTCGTGTCCACGGAGGCGAGTGTACGAGCCACGACCGACAGCCCGCCGCCCCGTCCGGATTCGCGCCGGTACTGCGACTGACCTGTGACGTGTGCCCTACCTGCCTGGCCTGCGGGCAGGCGTGCCGCTCGGGGCGGCACGGGTGGGCGGTGGGGGTCCCCCCGCTCGAGCGAAGCCGAGAGTGGGGGAGGCACCCCGCACCGCCGGGCCGCGGACCCACCCGACCTCAGCGGCCTCGCACAGCTACTGAAAAGCAGGTCGCTCCGGATCCAGCACAGCCATGCCCTCACCCGGCGACGACGCCTCCGCGAAATGCCGCCGCGGGATGCGCCCGGCCCGGTACGCCAGCCGTCCCGCCTCCACGGCATGCCGCATCGCGTCGGCCATCAGCACCGGCTCCTGCGCCCGCGTCACCGCCGAGGCGAGCATCACACCCGCGCAGCCCAGCTCCATCGCCAGCGCCGCGTCCGACGCCGTACCGGCGCCGGCGTCCAGGATCACCGGCACACGCGCGTGCTCGGTGATCAGCTGGAAGTTGTGCGGGTTGCGGATGCCGAGCCCGGAGCCGATCGGCGAGCCGAGCGGCATGATCGCCGCACAGCCGGCGTCCTCCAGCTTCCGCGCCAGCACGGGGTCGTCATTGGTGTACGGCAGCACCGTGAACCCGTCGTCGACCAGCGTCTCGGCCGCCTCCAGCGTCTCGATCGGGTCCGGCAGCAGCGTGCGCTCGTCGGCGATGACCTCCAGCTTGACCAGGTCCGTGCCGAGGGCCTCGCGCGCGAGACGGGCTGTGAGGACGGCCTCTCCGGCGGTGAAGCAGCCCGCCGTGTTGGGCAGCACCCGGATGCCGAGCCGGTCCAGGACGGAGAGCACGGAACCGTGCACCGAGGGGTTCACCCGGCGCATCGCGACCGTCGTCAGCTCCGTCCCCGAGGCGACCAGGGAACGCTCCAGCACGTCGAGGCTGGGAGCCCCGCCCGTACCCATGATCAGGCGGGACGTGAAGGACGTACCACCGAGGACAAACGGATCGTCGGCCATGGTCAGCCTCCTTGGACGGCGGTGAGGACTTCCACGCGGTCTCCCTCGGCGAGGGACGTGGCCGGCCACTGCGCGCGCGGGACGACGGTTTCGTTGAGGGCGGCGGCCACTCCGGAGGGTGAGGCGGTGAGCGACCTCACGACGGCGTCGAGAGCCGTGCCGGGCCGGACGTCCCGGGGCTCCCCGTTGACCGAGATGTTCATACGGGCTGCTCCGTGAGTGCGGTGGCGGTACTGAAGCGCTTCGGGGTGAAGGGACGGGCCTCCTCGGGGAGTTCGCCCGCCGTCAGGGCGTGCGCCATGGCGTCGCCGGTCACCGGGGTGAGCAGGACACCGTTGCGGTAGTGCCCGGTGGCCAGCAGCAGACTCTCGAGCCCGGTCGGGCCGAGCAGCGGCGCGTTGTCGGGGGAGCCGGGCCGCAGTCCTGCCCGGGTCTCCGTGAACGGCAGCTCGGTGATGCCGGGTACCAGCTCGTGCGCGTCGCGCAGCAGCTCGTACACGCCGCCCGCGGTCACGGTGGTGTCCCAGCCCGTTTCCTCGCTGGTCGCCCCGATGACCAGCTCGCCGCTCTCGCGCGGCACCAGATAGACATGGCTGCCGCGCACGACCGCGCGCACGGTCCGGCTCAGGAAGGGGCCGTGCCGCCCCGGCATGGTCAGCCGTACGACCTGCCCCTTCACCGGCCGCACGGGAGGCAGCACATCCTCGGGGACGCCCGCGAGCCGCCCGCTGAGGCTGCCCCCGGCCAGCACCACCTGCCCGGCGTCCAGGGCGGTCCCGTCGGCCGTGACGACGCCCGCTGCCCGGTCCCGTACGACGGTGAGGCGCTCCGCCCACGCCCGGTGGAAGACCACCCCCGCCCGCTCGCACGCCGTCGCCAGCGCCCCCGACAGCCGCCGCGGGTCGATCTGGTGGTCGCCGTCGACCCGCAGCCCGCCGCGCACGCCCGGCGCGAGCATCGGCTCCAGGCGACGGCACTCCCGCCCCGACAGCCACTGCGACTCCAGGCCGGACTGCTGCTGCAGGGCGTGGAGTTCGCGCAGATGCGCCCGGTCGTCGGCGTCCAGGGCGACGGCGAGCGTGCCGCAGCGGCGGTAGCCGAGGTCGTGGTCCGTGAGGTCGGTGAGCTCGGCGGCGAAGTCCGGATAGCGCCGGGCGGAGGCGAGGTTCAGGCCGAGCAGGGTCTGCTCGCCGTAGTGCAGTTCCGTGACGGCGGCCAGCATGCCGGCCGCCACCTGTGCTGCCCCGCCGCCCGGCTCGGGGTCCACCACGGCCGTGGCGAGCCCGCGTTGTGCGGCCCGCCACGCGGTGACCAGGCCGATGATGCCGCCCCCGATGACGAGGACGTCTGACGTTCGCGTACGCGACATGGGCGTCCAGCCCCTCCCTTCGCCGGCATGACCCGGATCAGGTTCGTACGGTCGGAGGCCGCCAGCCTCCCTCTCAGCCCGGTGCGTCCGGGCTCCCGCGAGTGCTCTACGTTGGCCACCCTAGCCCGATGCCGTATGCCGCAGTAAGGGAGCCTCAGCGCATGGCCCGATCCCTCGATGGTCTTCTCCTCGCCCCGGTCGCCGACCAGGCGCCTGGCCAGGTGGGGACCCGCACCCGGTTCACGTACCACGAGAAGGACGGCGAGATCTGGGCCGAGTACACCGGCGGCGACGTCGTACGCGGCCACCTCGTGGGTACCCGGGAAGGTGACCGGCTGGACTTCCGGTACGTACAGCTCAAGCAGGACGGAACCACCTCCTCGGGGCACTGTGTGTCGACGGTCGTGGAGCTGCCCGGCGGGCGGGTGCGGCTGGAGGAGACGTGGGAGTGGGAGTCGCAGCAGGGCAGCGGGACGAGCGTTGTGGAGCAGGTCACTGCGCATGAGCACTGACTGACAAAACGTCAGGTGTCTATGGTGATCAGGTGAGCGAGCAGACGCAGGAAGCAGGTCCGTCCGCGCCGCGGCGCGTGGTCGTGGCGGGTGCGGGCATGGCCGGTGTGCAGACCGCGGTCGCCCTGCGGGAGCAGGGCTTCACCGGCACCGTGGTCCTCCTCGGCGCCGAGCCCCACCAGCCCTACGACCGGCCCCCGTTGTCCAAGGCCGTCCTGCTGGGCAAGGCCGAGGGCTCCGCCTTCGACCTCGACTTCGAGGCCCTCGGCATCGAGCTGCGACTCGGCTGCGAGGTGCTGGGCCTGCGCCCCGGCGACCACGAGCTGGACACCGAGGACGGGCCTGTGCCGTACGACGCCCTCGTCGTCGCGACCGGCGCCGAACCGGTCCGGCTGCCCGGCGCGGAGGGCGTGCCGGGCGTGCATCTGCTGCGCACCCTGGACGACGCCGAGCGGCTGCGGCCCGTGCTGGCCCGCAAGCACGACATCGTGGTCGTCGGCGCGGGCTGGATCGGCGCCGAGTTCGCCACCGCCGCGCGCGAGGCCGGCTGCGCGGTGACCGTCGTGGAGGCCGCCGAACGGCCGCTCGCCGGGGCACTGCCCGCCGAGGTCGCGGCCCCGATGGCCGGCTGGTACGCCGACGCGGGCGCGGTGCTGCGCACCCACGCGCGCGTGGCGCGCGTCGAGCCCGGGGCGGTGCTCCTCGACGATGGCACCCGGCTGCCCGCGGGCGCGGTCGTGGTCGGCATCGGCGCCCGCCCCGCCACGGCGTGGCTGGCCGGTTCCGGAGTGGAGCTCGGTCCTCAGGGCGAGATCATCTCCGACCAGCACCTGCGGACCTCGGCGCCGGACGTGTACGCCGTCGGCGACTGCGCATCCTTCCCCTCGGGGCGGTACGGCGAGCGCCTCCTGGTGCACCACTGGGACAACGCACTCCAGGGGCCGCGCACGGTGGCCCTGAACATCGTCGGCCGGGCCTCGGGGGAGACCCCGGCGGTGTACGACCCGGTGCCGTACTTCTGGTCCGAGCAGTTCGGGCGGTTCGTGCAGTACGCCGGACACCACGCCGGCGCCGACACGACCCTGTGGCGGGGCGACCCGGCCGGGCCGGCCTGGACGGTCTGCTGGCTCCGCGGGGACCGGCTGGTCGCCCTGCTGGCGGTGGGCCGGCCCCGGGACCTGGCGCAGGGGCGTCGCCTGATCGAGTCGGGCGCCGCCATGAATCCGGTACTGCTGGAGGACCCGGCGAGGCCGCTGAAGGCGGCGACGGCGTAGCTGTCCGGGGCGCTGTCGGGGGGCCTGTTGTCCGCCCAGGTGGGCCGGGCTGACTTCCGACTGTCAGTGGCGGATGGCAGGCTGGTTTCCGTGACCGAGATTGACGCAAAGATCGATGCTCTCGTCCCCGCCTGGCTCACCCTCCCCGACATCGCCGAACAGTTCGGTGTCGAGGTGACGCGTGTGCGGCAGCTGGTCAAGGACGGCCAGCTCATCGCCGTACGCCGAGGTGAGAACCGCGCGCTGCACGTCCCCGCCGCCTTCATCGACGGGGAGAAGGTCGTCAAGGGCCTGTCCGGGACCCTGACGCTCCTGCGGGACGACGGCTTCACGGACGAGGAGATGCTGGAGTGGCTCTTCACCCCCGACCCGAGCCTGCCCGGCACCCCGGCGCAGGCACTGAGTGAGAATCGCGGCACGGAGGTGAAGCGCCGCGCCCAGGCGCTCGCGGTCTGACCCGACCTCGACCGAACAAACCGTCCGGTGCCGTGCGAGCGGGGCCGGACCCGAAGATCTGCCCGGTGTGAGGGCCGGGGCCCGTGGGGCCACGGTCCGGGGGTGGCTCGCGCCCGCTCGGGGCGTGGGCCACCGCCCGCCCGGCGCCGACACCGGCACGGGCGCCCTGGGTGCCCGGCAATTCCACAGGCCCGGGTGCCTCTCGCGCCCTTATGCCACCGGCTCGGGTGCGACTCGCGCCCGTTCACCACAGGCCCGGGTGCGACTCGGGCCGTTACGCCACCGGCCCGGGTGCGTCTCGCACCTGGGTGCCACCGGTCCGGGTGCGACTCGCGCCCGTACGCCACCGCCACCGGCACGGGTGTCCGCACCCGCACGCCACCGACACCCAGGGGGTCACGCATGCCCGACACCGCCACCACCGCACGGGCCCAGCTCGCCGACGCCCGGGTCTACCTCTGCACCGACGCCCGCAAGCGGCAGGGCGATCTCGAGGAGTTCCTCGATGCCGTGCTGGCCGGCGGGGTCGACATCGTGCAGTTGCGGGACAAGGGCATGGAGGCGGGCGAGGAGCTGGAGCACCTGGCGGTATTCGCCGACGCCTGCGCCCGGCACGGCAAGCTCCTCGCGGTGAACGACCGCGCCGACGTCGCCCACGCCGCCGGCTCCGACGTGCTGCACCTCGGCCAGGGCGACCTCCCGGTCCCGTCGGCCCGCGCGATCCTCGGCGACGACGTCCTGATCGGCCGCTCCACGCACGCCGAGACCGAGGCCGCCGCGGCCGCCGCCCAGGACGGCGTGGACTACTTCTGCACCGGCCCGTGCTGGCCCACCCCCACCAAGCCCGGCCGCCACGCCCCCGGCCTGGACCTGGTCCGGTACACCGCCGCCCTCGGCACCGACCGCCCCTGGTTCGCCATCGGCGGCATCGACCTCGGCAACCTCGACCAGATCCTGGAGGCGGGCGCCCGGCGCGCCGTCGTCGTACGGGCGATCACCGAGGCCGACGACCCGGGAGCGGCGGCCACCGAGTTCGCGAAGAGGCTGCGGGAGAAGTAGTCCGACGGTCGGACGGATGTCCAAGGGGTGGACAGCAAGTACACAAATCGGGCAAATATCGATGCCCGGTTGGGTGACCGACCGCCCCTGGCTAACCTGCCGGTATGGCCCTCGGCACCGCATCCATCAGGTCGGACCACGCACGCACCGTCCGAGACATGCTCGCGACAGGCAAGACGACGTACTCGTTCGAGTTCTACGCGCCCAAGACCCCGAAGGGCGAGCGGAACCTGTGGAACGCCCTGCGCCGGGTCGAGGCGGTGGCGCCCGACTTCGTCTCCGTGACCTACGGCGCGGGCGGTTCCACCCGCGCGGGCACGGTCAAGGCGACCGAGGCGATCGCCTCCGACACCACCCTCACCCCGATCGCGCACCTCACGGCCGTCGACCACTCGGTCGCCGACCTGCGCAACATCATCGGCCAGTACGCCGACGCCGGGATCCGCAACATGCTCGCCCTGCGCGGCGACCCGCCCGGCGACCCGATGGGCGACTGGGTGCCGCACCCGCGCGGGCTCGCCTACGCTGCCGAACTGGTCGAGCTGATCAAGGCGTCCGGCGACTTCTGCGTGGGCGTCGCCGCCTTCCCCGCGATGCACCCGCGTTCCAGCGACTGGGACGCCGACGTCCGCCACTTCGTGGACAAGTGCCGCGCGGGCGCGGACTACGCGATCACGCAGATGTTCTTCCAGCCGGAGGACTACCTGCGGCTGCGCGACCGGGTCGCGGCAGCGGGCTGTGACACCCCGATCATCCCCGAGATCATGCCGATCGCCAGTGTGAAGTCGCTGGCGCGGATCCCCTCCCTCACCAACGCCGTGTTCCCGGCCGCCCTGAAAGAGCGGATCCTCACAGCAAAAGACGATCCGGCCGCTGTACGCTCCATTGGGATCGAATTCGCCACGGAGTTCTGTGCTCGGCTGCTCGCCGAGGGAGTGCCCGGCTTGCACTTCATCACGCTCAACAACTCCACGGCGACCCTGGAAATCTACGAGAACCTGGGCCTGCACCACCCATCGCAGGCCTAGACCGTTCGCACCGGTATACGACACACTGCGTAGCGGCCACTGGGAGAGGGGCGAACATGGGCTGGGCGGTCCTCTACATCGCGTTCGGCGTCGTCGCGCTGTGGCTGCTGGGCGAGGTGCTGTTGCAGTACAAGGCGCGGCTGCGCTGGCGGCTGCTGGCCTTCGCCGGCTTCCTCGGCGTCGTCGTCGGTGTCCTGATCCCGTCGGTCGTCGTGATCGGACTGGGCGCGGCCGCCTTCGCGGTCGGGCAGACCTACGTCACCCTGTCGTTCCGCAGCGGCTTCGCGGCCGGCTGGGCGATGAACGCCCCGATGCTGGGCGGCAGCAAGCGCGGCCGCGGTGAGCGGGGCCGCCAGGAGCCGACCCTCGAGGTCTCCGGCCTGGAGACGGCGGGCGGCGGCTACGGCGACGAGGGCGGCGACTACCGTCACGACGCCGCCTCCTACGGCCAGAGCGACGACTACGACCGCGACGACGTCTTCACCCCCGCCCGCCCGGTCCAGCCGACGGCCGCCGAGACCACCGCCGTGTA
Organism: Streptomyces sp. NPDC055506; assembly: GCF_053643595.1. Classification (NCBI taxonomy): domain Bacteria; kingdom Bacillati; phylum Actinomycetota; class Actinomycetes; order Kitasatosporales; family Streptomycetaceae; genus Streptomyces; species Streptomyces sp. NPDC055506. Next base: position 15,146 of record NZ_JBSHKH010000098.1, read on the forward strand.
CGAGCCGCAGCCCATCCCGGACGACACCGGCTCCTACGGCGTCTACGGCGACACCGGCTACCAGCAGGGCCCGCCGCACGACCAGTACGCCGCCACGGCCCAGGGCACCGACCAGTCCTACGCCTACGACTACTCGGGCTACGGCCAGCAGCAGGGCTACGACGCCACGGGCCAGCAGCAGTACGCCGCCTACTCCGACCCGTACGTCGGCAATTCCGCCTACGGCGGGACCTCGTACGACACCGGCTACGGCGACCAGCAGTACTACGGCCAGCAGCAGGGCTACGGTCAGGACCAGTACGCCGGCACCTACGGAGGCGAGTCCCCGCCCGGCGGTGTGTGGGTCCCGCAGCAGCGCACCGACGAGTACGGGCAGGAGCTGCCGCCGGAGCAGCCGTACCCCTACCAGGGCAACGGGCAGCAGCAGCCGCAGGGCAACGGATTCGACGAGCAGTACCGTTTCTGAAGCCTGAACCCCGCCGGGGGCGGTGGGCTCACTGGGAGCCCCGGAAGCCCGGCCCCTCCACGATCAGTCCCGCGACCAGCGCGCCCGACATGCCCGCGTGCGGCAGTCCGCCGCCGGGGTGCGCCCAGCCGCCGACGGTGAACAGGCCGGGTACGCGCGTGCTGTTGGACGGATGCAGCAATCGCCCGTCGGCCGCCGCCAGCGCCTGTACCGGCACGGCCCCGCCCTCCGCGCCGGTCGCCTCGGCGATGTCGGCCGGGGTGCGCACGTCGTGCCACAGGAGACGGTCGCGCAGGTCGGGTACGGCCCGTTCGGCGACGCCGATCATGGTGTCGGCCAGGTCGTCGTAGGACGCCTGGCGCCCCTCGGGCCGGGCGGGCACCACCGTCGTGAGGGTGACCGCCTCGTGCTCCCGGTCCGGGACCAGTGCCGGGTCGTCCGGCCGCAGGACCGTGACCGTGGGCTGCGCCGCCGCCCCCGCGGTGCCGAACAGGGCGTCCAGCTCGGCCTCCCGGTCCGCCGCGTGCACCACCGTGCGGTGTGCCGTGCCCTCGGGACGGCCGCCGCGCAGGCCCAGCAGCACTGAGAGCCGACTGGCGGACGCGGGCTGCGGCAACACCTCGCCGTCGCCCCGCACCACGGTCCCCGTCGTCAGCCGGTCCAGAGTGCCGGGCGCGACACCGGCGACCACGAAGTCCGCCTCCGCGACCGTCCCGTCGGCGAGCTCCACCCCCGACGCCCGCCCGTCCTTCTCCAGCACCCCGGTCACGTCGGCGCCGAAACGGAACTCGACCTTTCTGGCCACGCACCGCTCGTACACCGCCCGCGCCAGCTCGCGCAGGCCCCCGCGCACGTACCAGACACCGAAGGCGTGCTCCATGTACGGCAGTACGGCCGCGCTCGCCGGGGTGACCCGCGGGTCCAGGCCCTGGGTGAGGGCGTGGCTCTCCAGCAGGGCGGCGAGCCGGGGGTCGCGCAGCTCCCAGGCGCCGATCTCGGCGAGCGTCCCGGCCCGGCGGGTGCGGAGCAGCCGCTTGTGGGGCACCGCCGGGTAGGGCTCGCGCTCGGCCAGCACCTGCCAGTTCGGCCACAGCGGCTCCTCCAGGAGCGGGCGGCGGGTCCGGTCCCAGGCCTCGCGGGCGCGGACCAGGAAGTCGCCCCACCGGGCCCCGGTGCCCGGGCCGAGGCCCTCGTCCAGGGCGGTGACGACGCCCGCGCGCGAGGCGTTCGGCAGCGACACCCCGGTGCCGTCCGCGAACACATGCCGGGACGAGGGGTCGACCTGGACCAGCTCGACGCACGCCTCCAGCGGCTCCTTGCCGGTCTTGACGAACAGATCGCGATAGACGGCCGGCAGCGGGAGCAGGCCGGGGCCCGTGTCGAAGGAGAATCCGTCACGCTCGAAGCGGCGCAGCGCTCCGCCGTACGTGTCCGTCCGCTCGTACACCACCACCCGGTGGCCCGCTACGGCCAGCCGGGCGGCAGCCGTCAGCGCGCCCATCCCGGCGCCGATCACCGCAATCCGTGCCATGCGAAGGACTCTATCCGCCCCCACTGACAGAGCGTTCTGGTGCCGCGTGCGCAGGGCTGAGTACCAGTACCTAGTGGGGGAGTTGAGTACGCGCGCGGATGGGGGACGGCCGGCGGGAACGAGAGAGTGGAGCCACGGAAAGGGGCACGGCTCCGGCACCGGCGACACGGGGCGCCGGAACGGGGCCGGCCCGCGATCCGCTCCTTCCGCCGGCCTTGTCGGCGGGAGCGAGACACGGGGGAGAACCGGGGGACGACCGCACGGGGGTCCTGCGGGGGACGCACGGGGGAGCAGGAAAAGAGGGGGAGCAGGGAAGGCGCCGGTTCGAGGTGGCCCGCGGGGGACGCGGCCACAGCGGACCGGCGCCTTCACGTCCGCGCCTGCCGCGTCCTCAGCGGCAGCCGCTCACCCTCCCCTGGAGCAGCCGGGACAGTGCCGCGTGGACGTCGTCCAGGGAGCGCTCCGGCTGGAAGGACTTCCAGTCGAGCGCGGCGACCAGGACCATGCCGACCAGCGCGGACGCGGTCAGCGGGACGTCGATCTCCTCGCTGAACTCGCCGCCCGCGACGCCGTCGCGCAGTACGCCCTCCACGACCGCGACGGCCTGCTGCCTGACCACCATCAACGTGGACTGCCAGGTCCGGTTGGTGCGCCACAGCTCGGCCACGTACAGCTGGGTGAAGGCCGGGTAGCGGTCGATGAAGACCAGGCCCGCGCGGATCATCGCGTCCAGCGCGTCCACCTTGGTGCCGCCCTCCCGGGCGGTCCGCTCGGCCGCTTCCCGGAGGGAGGCGGTGAGGAGGCCCACTCCGTGCCGCAGCAGCTCCTCGAAGAGGACGGACTTGCTCGCGAAGTTGTAGTAGACCGTGCCCTTCGCGACCCCGGCACGCTCGGCGATCTCGTCCACGGTCGTGGCGGAGAAGCCCTGCTCGGCGATGAGCGTGACGGCCGCCTCGTAGAGCTTCTGCCGGGTGGCCTCGCGGCGCGTGCTGCCGCCCGACGTTGCACTGCTGCTTTCCATGGCCCTGATTGTCACAGGAACCTTTCCGGGAGACGCGACGGAAGGGCTCACAGGCTCAGCTCCGGGTGCAGCCGGTCCAGGGTCCACACCTGGCGGCGGCGGGCCGCCACGGCGGTCAGCGCGAGGGCGCCCGCGGTGAACGCCGTGAGCACCACGCACGCGTGCCACACGGGTTCCAGACCGCCGCCCGTGATGAGCCTCCTGAGGGCCTCCACGACGTAGCTCATCGGCAGGAAGGGGTGGAGCGCGTTGAAGAAGCCGGGACTGGTCTGCACGGGGTACGTGCCGCCCGCCGACGTCAGCTGGAGCATCAGCAGGGCGAGGACGAGGATCCGGCCCGCCGCCCCGAAGCGCGCGTTCAGCCACTGCACGATCGCCGCGAAGCACGCCGTCACCAGGAACAGGAAGCCCACCGTCCCGGCCGCCCGCGCCATCTCCAGGCCGACGGCCCAGTGCAGCACCGACATCAGGGCCACCGTCTGGAGCACCCCGATCGCCACCACCGGCAGCCAGCCGGCCAGCGCGATCCGCCACGCCGAGGCGCCCGCGGCGAGCGCGCGCCGGTTCATCGGCGTGATCAGCATGTACGCCACCATCGCGCCCACCCACAGCGACAGCGGGATGAAGTACGGGGCGAAGCCGGTGCCGTAGTTGGGCGCCTTGTGCAGGTCCTGGGAGGCGAGCCGCACGGGGTCGGCCATGACCTCGGTGCGCCGGTCGCGGTCCTGCTTGTCGTAGTCGGGGATCTGCTCGGCCCCGTCGTGCAGTCCGCCGGCCAGCTTCCCGGAGCCGCCGACGAGCTTGTACATGCCGCCGTTGAGGTCGTCCGCGCCGGTCTTCAGATCGCCGACGCCCTTGTCGAGGTCGGTGGCACCGGTCTTGGCCGTGCCGATGCCCTTGTGCAGCTTCTTCGCGCCCGCGGCGACCTGGGTCGCCCCGTCGTTCAGCTTGTTGATCTTCTTGACGGCGTCGTCGAGGTCCTCGGAGAGGTGCGGCGCGCGGTCGGCGAGGGCCTGGGACTGCTTCTGGAGGGTGGCGAGGTTCTTGTCGAGCTTGGTCAGGTCGCCGTTCTGGTCAGCGATCAGCGTGTCGAGGTCGTCGGCGATGGTGGCCACGTCGGCGGCCGCGTCCCTGGCCTTCTTCAGGTCGGCGCAGGCGGCGTCGGGCAGGACGGGGTCGTCGCAGCGCCTGGCGTAGACGCCGTTGAGCGTGTCCGACGCCGTACGGGCGCCCTTGGCTGCGGCCGGGGCCCGCTCCGCCAGGGTGTCCAGGTGCTTGCGGATCACGCCGGAGGTGTCGGCGACGAGCTGGGCCGTGTCGCCGATGGTCTTCTCGTTGCCCTTCAGGAAGGGGCCCACCTTGCGGGCGTTCGTGTTGACCTTGTCGGCGAGAACCTGCGTGCCTTCCGCGACCCGCTTCGTGCCGTCCGCCACGTCGCCCGCGCCCGTGTTGAGCTTCTTCAGGCCCGTGGACAGCTTCCCGCTGCCGTCCTTGGCGTCCTTCAGGCCGTCGGCGAGGTCCTTGGAGCCCTTCTCGGCCTTCCCGATGCCGCCCTTGAGCTTGTCGGCGCCCTTCGCGGCTTTCACGGTCTCGCCGTGGATGTCGGAGAACGACACGAAGATCTTGTCCAGGAAGGACCGTGACGTCTTCGTGGACGCGGCCTGGCGCACCTCGCTGAACACCGTCCGGGAGATCTGCCCGACGATGTAGTTGTTCGCGTCGTTGGTGCGCACCTGGAGGGCGCCGGTCTCCGGGGACTTGCCGGAGCTGGATGCGATCCGCTCGCTGAAGTCGCCGGGCATGGTGAGCGACAGGTAGTAGGTGCCGTCCTCGACGCCCCTACGGGCCTCGGCCGCGCTCACCTCCTGCCAGTCGAAGGTCTCGCTGTCGCGCAGCCGCTCCGTGATGTCGTCGCCCGCCGTCACCTTCTTCCCGTCGGCGGTCGCCCCCTTGTCGTCGTTCACGAGCGCCACGGGGATACGGTCCAGCCGGCCGTAGGGGTCCCAGAACGACCACAGGTACAGCGCGCCGTACAGCAACGGCAGCACCAGCAGCGCGACCAGTGCGGCGCGCGGCAGCTTCCCCCGGCCGAAGCGGCGGAGCTCAAGCGCGGCCAGTCTCGGCGAGCGCATCGGCCTTCTCCTTGTCCTCGCTCTGATGGGTGTTCTGACGGGCGGACACCTTGACGGCGCCCTCGGGTGCCTCGCTGCACACCGCCACGACCGTCGTCCCGGCGTCGGCGAGGGACTTGAGCAGTGCCCAGACCTCGTCCCGCTCGCCGTCCGAGAGCTTGAGGTCGGTGTCGTCGACCCCGAGCAGCCGCGGCCGGGCCACGAGGGCGAGGGCGACCGACAGCCGCAGCGCCTCCAGGCGTTCCAGATCGCGTACGGCGGTACGGGGGCCCTTGGGCAACGCCTCCAGGTCGAGGCCGGCCGCGGTCAGTGCGGCGTCGACACGCTGCCTCGCCTCGGCCACCCGCTCGCCGCGGGGCCGCAGCAGCCCGCGCAGGGAGTCGCCGAACCGCCGCTGGAGCAGGGCCCGTTCGCGCAGGTGCTCGCCGACGGTAAGGGCCGGGTCGAGGTCCGTGACCCCGGGCACATGGGCCAGACCGCTGACGCGGCGCACCGCCGACAGCTGCTTGGGCAGCCTGGCCTCGCCGATGGCTGCCGTGCCCTCCGTGATCTTCATCCGGCCCGTCAGCGCGAGCAGCAGACACGTGCGGCCGGACCCGGACGGGCCCTCGACCGCGATGAGTGACCCCGGCTCGGCGTCGACGGACATCCCGCGGAACGCCCACCCGCGCGGCCCCTTGATCCCAAGGCCCTCGGCGGCGACCCGCACCCCTCCCGGTTGTTCCCCCACGGGGCTCCCCTGAATGTGAACCTGAAATTGAACTGACTGGTCAGTGCAAAAACTACTCCGAACCCACGATCGAAGCAAAACCGCAGGTCAGAACGGATTGTCAGTGCCATACCTCACGATGGGTCACATACGGCACTCCCTGGGAGGAGCCGCCGTCACACGACGACAGGAGGTTCGTCATGGCCAGCTACCACGCAGCAGCCGCCCGCCGGCGCCGCGCCACCGGCCCTGCCCCCTCACTGACCGGACCGGCGAGCGACGTACACCCCGTGCTGCGCCGGGCCACGGCCCCGCCCGCCGCCCTCGACCTGCTCGCCCAGGCCCGCTCCGGTCTCGACGAGGCCACCACCCTGGGCACACCGAACGAGCGCTACGCGACGGCCCACCTCGCCGCCCTCCGCACCGCCGCCGCCGTCCTCGCCGCCCGGGGGAGGCCCGAGACCTCGACCCGGGCCCGGACCAAGATCCGGAGCGCCTGGGAAGTTCTCCCCGAGATCGCGCCCGAACTGACCGAGTGGAGCGCGCTGTTCGCCGCGGGTGCCCGGCGCCGGGCCCGCGCCGAGGCGGGCATCCAGGGCGCCGCGAGCGTCCGGGACGCCGACGACCTGATACGGGACGTGGCGATGTTCCTCCGCCTCGTCGAGCGCATGCTCGTCCTCCAGCCGGTCCTCCCGCAACCGCGCCCGGACCAGGACCGGCCGGAGGATCCCGGTGCGGGGAGGGACATGCCGGACGCGGGCTGACCCGGAGGCCGGCGCCCCGGATCCGCCCGGCCGGCACCGGCTCGGGCCATGGCGGGACCGCTCATGCGGCCCGCCGTGTCCGAGGCAATAGGGTGGGAGACGCCTGAAGTCTTCCCTCCCCGCAGCCGGGGCCGGGGGAGGCGCCCCGTTCGCTCCGCCGCGCAAGAGGCGGTGCCGCGCCGAGGAGTCAACTGCCGTGTCGGACCCGATGCGCCCACCCGTCTCCCACCACCACGCTGAACCGGCGTCGCTGCGTTCCGGCCCTTCCCGGTCTCGCGCCTCGCTTCGCACGGCCGTGGTCTGGGAGGTCCTCCAGGAGGCCCTGGAACGCCGGGTGAAGGCCACGGGCCGGGAGTCGCTGGACGTCCTCGACACCGGAGGCGGCAGCGGCAACTTCGCGGTGCCCGCCGCCCGCCTCGGCCACCGGGTCACCGTCGTCGACCCCAGCCCCAACGCGCTGTTCGCCCTGGAGCGCCGCGCCGCCGAAGCCGGTGTCGCCGACCGGGTGAAGGGCGTGCAGGGCGACGCCCACGGCCTCTTCGACGTGGCCGAGCGCGGCGGCTACGACGTGGTGCTGTGCCACGGCGTCCTGGAGTACGTGGACGACCCCGCCGAGGGCGTCCGCAACGCGGTGGCCGCCCTGCGCCCGGAGGGCGTCCTGAGCCTGCTCGCCGCCGGTCTCGGGGGTGCCGTGCTCGCCCGCGCCCTCGCCGGTCACTTCAAGGAGGCCAAGCAGGCGCTCGACGACCCGAACGGCCGATGGGGCACGGGTGACCCGGTGCCGCGCCGCTTCACCGCCGAGCAGCTCAAGGGGCTCGTCGAGGGCGCGGGCATGCGCGTCGGCGCCGTGCACGGCGTGCGGGTCTTCGCCGACCTCGTGCCCGGCGTCCTCGTGGACACCGAGCCCGGAGCCCTGGAAGCGCTGCTGAAGCTGGAGGAGGCCGCGGCCGAGCTGTCGGCCTTCCACTCGGTGGCCACGCAACTGCATGTGCTGGGTGAGACAGGTGGTGAGACCGGTGGGGCCGCTGAGACCGGCGGGGCCGGCGAGACCGGTGGGGCGGTCGAGGCCTGAGCCGCTTCGTGAGGTACCACCCCTGATCAGCGCCTTGACTGTGCATGGAGTACGCCACAGGCCCCCCGAATGGGGGCTTGGCGCCGTATGATCGAGGGAGACCGGTCCGGCATGACGGGTCGGCCGCCGGGGAATGGAAGCCTCAGCGAGCCGGGACGTCCATGGCGGGTTCCGGTTGGTCAGTTGGCGCAGAGGGGCGGGTTTCACGGGGGCGATTCCCTGCCTATCCTGAAGAGACCCCCCGGGTCGCCCCCGGCGACTGCACGATGAGGAGGACTCCGTGCCGCTCTCGGAGCACGAGCAGCGCATGCTCGAGCAGATGGAGCGAGCGCTGTACGCCGAAGATCCCAAGTTCGCGACGGCGCTCGAGGGAAGCGGACTGCGTACGTACACCCGGCGACGGGTCTACCAGGCGGTCGCGGGCTTCCTCGTAGGTATTGCGCTCCTCATGGCCGGTATGGTCGCCAAGCAGGTCTGGCTCAGCGTCGTGGGCTTCCTCGTCATGCTGGGCTGTGCGGTGCTCGCCGTGACCGGCTGGCGCAAGGCCCCCAAGCCGGGCGAACAGGCGGCAGGCGCCGCCGGACCGCAAGCCCGCCGCCAGGGCGGCCGGCAGAAGCGCTCCATGATGGACCGCATCGAGCAGCGCTGGCAGAAGCGCCGCGACGAACAGGGCGGCCACTAGCCCGGAGCACAGCTCTCCGGGACTACGCGAAGACGTGAGTCAGGGGGTGACCACCGACTTGGTGGTCACCCCCTGACTCATGCCGTATGCCGTATCCCGTAATGCCGGGTGCCGTGGGACCAGCGGGTTCAGCCCTGCTGCCCGGACGCCTTCCGCCACGTCGGCCGCATCGCCAGGACGCGATCCCGGACCCCCGACCACCAGGCCGACACCGTCCACAGCACGCGCACCGTGGAGCGTGGTGCGAGGACCGCGCGGAGCCTGGCGCCCCTGCCGACCGCGGCGCTCAGACCCGCTGTCGCGCGGCGGACGTCGTCCGCGATGCCCGCCGTCGGGCGGGGCCGGGGCGCGTACAGGACCTGTTCCACCGCGTTCGCCACCCGGTGCACCGAGGCCGCGGCCGTGGCATCGAGCCCGCCCAGTTCGACGATGCGGGCAGCCGCCCTGCGCGGGGTCTGCGACTCGTCCGGCGTGATCCCGAAGTCCCACGCGGTGTCGGTCAGCTCCTGCCAGACGGCCAGCGTGTGCGGCGCCGCGTCCGCCTCGCCCCGGCCATGGGCCCCCAGCCGGACCGTGCGCGTTCTCAGGCGCCGCAGCATCGGGGCCAGCGGGAGCGCCAGGACGGCGAGGCCGGCCAGGGCCCAGACCAGGAGCGCGTACCACTTCGGGCCGTCGTCGTCCGTGGGCAGCGTCGCCTGCGGCGACTCGCTCGCACACCCGCCGTCCAGCTTCTTCTGCTCCGGAGTGCAGCTCTCGCTCGCCGAGGGCGTCGCGGAGGGCGCGGCGGACGACGTCTCGGTCGGGCGCGCGGGGTCCGGCACCGAGCTGCCCGGGGCGTCCGGCAGCGTGTACGACGGCATCGAGCCGCGGTTGGGAGTGGGCTCGAAGCGGGTCCAGCCCACGCCCTCGAAGTACAGCTCGGGCCAGGCGTGCGCGTCCCGCAGCCCCACCGACACCGAGCCGTCCGCCTGCGGGGAACCGGGCGCGAAGCCCACCGCGACCCGGGCCGGTATGTCCAGGGAGCGGGCCATCGCCGCCATCGCGAAGGAGAAGTGCACGCAGAAGCCCTGCTTGTCCTTCAGGAAGCGGGCGATCGCCTGCGAGCCGCTGCCGACCTGCACCTGGGTGTCGTACTCGAAGCCGCCGGTCACGGCGAACCAGTCCTGGAGCTTGACCGCCTGGTCGTACGGGTTGGCCGCGCCCTCGGTGACCTTGCGGGCCGTGCTCGCCACCACCGAGGGCAGCGAGTCGGGCAGCTTGGTGAAGTCGCGCTCGATGGACGCCGGCGGCCGCGGCGCGGAGGCCAGCTGCTCCGCCGTCGGCTGCACGTCCAGGCTCTTGACCTGGTACGTCAGGCCTCGGGTGTTCTGGCCGTGGTCGCCGACCAGCGTCATGCCCAGCGGCTCGTAGCGCCAGTTGCCCCGGATGTTCACCCCGCTCGGCGGATACGGCATGGGCAGCCAGTCCTGGGCGTACCAGTCGGCCGCGGAGATCGTGGTGTCGACCTCCGTGCGCTTCACGTCCGGGCCGAGTCCGACCGGGGTCGGGAACGTGCCGTCGGGCAGGGCGGTGATCGACCGCCGGGACGGCTTCCAGGTGGTGCCGTCGAAGTCGTCCAGGGACACGATCCGCAGATACAGGTCCGAGACGTCGGGCATCTTGGTCTTCACGGAAAGGACCTGCTGGTCCTCGTCGGCGTTCAGGCTGTCCCGCAGCGACACCAGCGGGTTCACGGCGGAGATCGTGCCGCCGCCGCCCGTGCCGGAGCCGGTGCCGGCACCCACCGAGTCCAGCAGGCCGCCGTTCATCGCGGGCAGGCCGAGCGGCACCACCAGGGCGATGCCCAGCGCGACCACGCCGATGCGCCGGCCGGTGCGGACCGGGGCGACCGCGCCGCTCTGCTCCCCGCCGGCCGTGCGCGAGGACCCGCCGAAGACCCGGCCCCACTGGGAGAGCCGGTCCCGCCCCTCGGCCAGGAGCAGCATCAGATAGCCGGCCGCCGCGACCAGGAACCACAGCCAGTCCGTGCCCCCGTCGGACAGCCCCGCCGCCACGGAGTACAGCGCGAGCAGCGGCAGCCCGGCCGGGGCGGCGCTGCGGAAGGTCACCGCGAGGGTGTCCACCAGCAGCCCGATGATCAGGACCCCGCCGATGAGCATCAGACGTATGCCGTCGGACTCCAGGGGGGCCGGGATCGCGTACCGCGCGATGTCGTCCCCGCCCTGCCGGAGCAGCAGCGCGAAGCGGTCGAGGGCTTCCGGCCCCGGGACCAGACCGGCGATGGCCTGTTCACGGACGAACACGAACGTCAGCAGGAACACCGTGACCACGGCCTGCGCCGCGACCGTCAGCGGCCGGGCCAGCGGCACCCTGCGGGCCGCGGCACCTACGCCCGCCTGCACACCCAGCAGGAAGGCCGCCTGCACGATCCAGGTGGCCGGTTTGACGAGGGGCAGCAGGGCGCACGCGGCCATCAGCGTGGCCGCCCACGCGCCGAGCGTCAGTCGTATCCGCCCGCTCATCACGGTCCCTCCCCGCCGCCGGCCGCGGCCACGCCCCTGCGCTCCCGGTCCGCCTGTCGCCACAGGTCGTCCAGGGAAGCCCCCCGTGGCACGCCCAGAGTCGTCCAGCCCGCCTCGCGCAGCATGCGCAGCCGCTCCCCGCTCCCGTCCAACGGACCGGGCACGTCACTCGGTTCCCGCATCCAGGTCTCGCTGTCCAGCACGAAGGCGACCGCGCCTGAGCTGCGCTGCCGCATCCTGGCCACCACGGCCGCCTGTTCCTCGTCCAGGTCGCCGAGGAAGGCCACCAGCAGCCCCTCGTTCCCTCCGCGCAGCACGTCGTAGGCCCGGGACAGGCCCGCGCCGTCGGAGTGGTCGATCACCGCGAGGGTGTCCATCATCAGCCCGGCCGCGTCCGCCGACCCCTGGCTCGCGCCCGCGAAGCCGTCCCCGCCCTCGCCGGGCACCGCGTCGCCGGTGTCGGTCAACAGCCGTACGGAGAAGCCCCGTTCGAGCATGTGCACCAGCACGGACGCGGCGCCCGCCACGGCCCACTCGAAGGCCGCGTCCGGGCCCGCGCCCTGGAAGGCGATGCCCCGGGTGTCGAGCAGCACCGTGCAGCGGGCGCGCTGCGGCTGTTCCTCGCGGCGCACCATCAACTCGCCGTAGCGGGCCGTGGAGCGCCAGTGCACGCGGCGCAGATCGTCGCCGTAGCGGTATCCGCGCGGGATCACGTCGTCCTCGCCGGCCAGCGCGAGCGAGCGCTGCCGTCCGTCGCCGTACCCCTTCGCCTCACCGCTGAGGCGCACCGGTGCCAGCGGCTCCACGCGCGGGATCACCGTCAGGTTGTCGTACGTCGAGAACGACCGGGTCAGTTCGCACATGCCGAACGGGTCGGTCAGGCGCAGCTGGAGCGGGCCCAGCGGGTAGCGGCCGCGCAGGTCGGAGCGCACCCGGTAGGACACCTCGCGCCGGCCGCCCGCCTCCACCCGGTCCAGCACGAACCGCGGCCGGGGCCCGAGCACGTACGGCACCCGGTCCTGGAGCATCAGCAGGCCCGTGGGCAGCCGCGAGACGTTGTCCATCCGCAGGTGGACCCGGGCCTCGCTGCCGGCGGGCACGCGCGCGGGGGAGAGCCGGCGGCTGCCCGCGACCCGGTAGCGCGTGCGGTACAGGACCGTCGCGCACACCAGCGGCAGCACCGCCAGCAGCAGGCCTACGCGCAGCAGGTCGCTCTGCCCGAGCACGTAGCTGCAGACGGCGGCCGCGACTCCGGCGGCCAGGAAGGAGCGTCCGCGGGTGGTCAGACCGGCCAGGGCGGTGCGGATGCCGCCCTTCTCGTCCTGGCCGGCCTCCGCGTGCCCCGTCCCCGCGGTGGTCATCACAGCCTCCGCGGCGGCTGCTGGGGATACGCCGGCACCCCGCGGCCCAGGCCGCCCAAGCCGCTCTGCTGCTGCGGCGCCGCGGGTACCGGTGTGCGCTGCAGGATCTCCTCGACGACCTGCTCGGCGGTGCGGCGGTTGAGCTGGGCCTGGGCGGTGGGCAGCAGGCGGTGGGCCAGGACGGCGACGGCCAGGGCCTGCACGTCGTCCGGCAGCGCGTACTCCCGGCCGCTGAGGGCCGCGGACGCCTTCGCCGCGCGCAGCAGGTGCAGCGTCGCGCGCGGGGAGGCGCCCAGTCTGAGGTCGGGGTGCGTGCGCGTGGCGCCGACCAGGTCCACCACGTAGCGCCGGACCGGCTCGGCGACGTGCACGCCGCGCACCGCCTCGATCAGCTTGAGGATCTCGTGCGCGTGGGCCACGGGCTGGAGGTCCTCCAGCGGCGAGACGCCGCCGTGCACGTCCAGCATCTGCAACTCGGCCTCGGCGCTGGGGTATCCGACCGAGACCCGGGCCATGAAACGGTCGCGCTGGGCCTCCGGGAGCGGATAGGTGCCCTCCATCTCGACCGGGTTCTGCGTCGCCACCACCATGAAGGGGCTCGGCAGCTCGTAGCTGCTGCCGTCGATGGTGACCTGGCGCTCCTCCATCGACTCCAGGAGCGCGGACTGCGTCTTGGGCGAGGCGCGGTTGATCTCGTCGCCGATCACGACCTGCGCGAAGATCGCGCCCGGCTTGAACTCGAAGTCACGGCGCTGCTGGTCCCAGATGGACACACCGGTGATGTCCGACGGCAGCAGGTCGGGCGTGAACTGGATGCGCCGCACCGAGCAGTCGATGGACCGCGCCAGCGCCTTGGCCAGCATCGTCTTGCCGACTCCCGGGACGTCCTCGATCAGCAGATGTCCCTCGGCGAGCAGTACGGTCAGCGAGAGCCGTACGACCTCGGGCTTGCCCTCGATCACGCCTTCCACCGACTCCCGCACCCGCTCCACCACGGCGGTCAGATCAGTGAGGCTCGCTCGATCGTCATAGGTCGTCACCCGGCCCTCCTCGGCCTTTCCCTTGCTCCCAGGGAGCACGGGATACCCCATTTTCCCGGACCGACGCCGCATGACGCGCGCCGGCCCACCCCGAATCACGGACCCCACGCGTGAAACGCTCAGCGTGACGTCACTCCCGCATTCTTGCTGCCGTTACCGTTTCGTGTCACTCGACTGTGGATAACTGGCCGCGATATGTCGGCCTTGCGACCTTTTCGAACGTGTGACTGACAGGATTTCGACAGCTGCGGCGGGCCGGCTCCGGGGTGTGGCCGGGGTGGGTGACCAGGTCAGGAGGCGGGGTCGATCTCCCGCAGCAGGCCGGTCCCGACGTCGTAGACGAATCCGCGGACGTCGTCGGTGTGCGGCAGGAACGGCGAGGTGCGCACGCGCCGCATCGACTGCCGTACGTCCTGGTCGACGTCCTGGAAGGACTCCACCGCCCAGGCCGGGCGCTGGCCGACCTCGGCCTCCAGCTCGCCCCGGAAGTCCTCGGTGAGGGTCTCCATGCCGCAGCCGGTGTGGTGGACGAGGACGACGCTGCGCGTCCCCAGCTTGCGCTGGCTGATGGCGAGGGAGCGGATCACGTCGTCGGTGACAACGCCGCCGGCGTTGCGGATCGTGTGGCAGTCGCCGAGTTCGAGACCGAGCGTGGAGAGCGGGTCGAGACGGGCGTCCATGCAGGCCACGACGGCCACGTGCAGGGCGGGCGCGGCGGCCATCCCGGCGTGGCCGAAGTCGGCGGCGTACCGGGTGTTGGCTTCGACGATCCGGTCGGTGACCGTGCCACCTCCGGCTGTGGCGCTCTCCGAACCCGTGGGAACTGATGCAGAAGTCGTCATAACCATGACGGTACTGGTCACGACTGTTCCGGGCTCGCTGTGAGAGAGGACAAAGAACGCCATCGGGCCTTGTAGTGAGGTAACCCACAAGGGTGGTGCGCCTGCCGGTCGCGACGCGCAGGCCGGTTGATTGACCGGGAGACACCGTGGACTAAAGTGACGCGAAGCGGGAGGCGAGACTCTCCCCGCTGGACTGATTTCCCCGGAGACCCGGCGACGCCCGGCGATCTCCCCACGTGCGCGGCGCGTACGTACGGCTCGGCCTCCTCCCGCTCCCGGTCGGCTGACGCTTCCGGCGCCGGTCGGCCTCCCCTTCGGCAGCGGGCGGGGACCCGGCGGTGCGTGGGCCCGTGCCGGATCTGAGAGGCCCAGGATCAATGGGGCGCGAAGCGCATTCGAATGAGGGTGGCGGTGGGCGACGGGAGGGACAGAGTCGACACGTCCCGGTGATGCTCCAGCGGTGCCTGGACCTGCTGGCACCCGCCCTGGAGGGCCCGGACCCGGTGGTCGTCGACTGCACCCTCGGCCTCGGCGGCCACAGCGAGGCGCTGCTCGAGCGGTTCCCCGAGGCCCGGCTCGTCGCCCTGGACCGCGACAAGGAGGCCCTGCGCCTGTCAGGCGAGCGCCTCGCGTCCTACGGGGAGCGCGCCACCCTCGTCCACGCGGTGTACGACGAACTGCCCGAGGTGCTGGACAAGCTCGGCATCGCGCGCGTGCAGGGCGTTCTCTTCGACCTGGGCGTCTCCTCCATGCAGCTCGACGAGGCCGACCGCGGCTTCGCCTACGCCCAGGACGCCCCGCTCGACATGCGGATGGACCAGACGACCGGCGCCAGTGCCGCCGAGGTCCTCAACACGTACCCGCCGGGCGAACTCGTCCGCATCCTCCGGGCGTACGGCGAGGAGAAGCAGGCCAAGCGGATCGTCGCCGCGGTGGTGCGCGAGCGCGAGAAGGAGCCGTTCAGCAACAGCGCGCGGCTGGTCGAACTGATCCGGGACGCTCTGCCGCAGGCCGCCAAGCGCACCGGCGGCAATCCGGCCAAGCGCACCTTCCAGGCCCTGCGCATCGAGGTCAACGGCGAGCTCTCGGTCCTGGAGCGGGCGATCCCGGCCGCCGTGAAGGCGCTCGGCGTGGGCGGGCGGATCGCCGTGCTGTCGTACCACTCGCTGGAGGACCGGCTGGTCAAGCAGGTGTTCGCGGCGGGCGCCGCCACCACCGCGCCGCCCGGACTGCCCGTCGTGCCCGAGCGTTACCAGCCGCGGCTCAAGCTGCTCACGCGCGGTGCCGAACTCCCCACGGAAGAGGAGATCGCCGAGAACCGGCGGGCGGCACCGGCGCGGCTGCGCGGGGCGCAGCGCATCAGAGAGGACGTCGAGTGAGCCACGTGCAGGGCGGCCGGGTGTTCCGGACCCGAGGGAGCGTGAGTGAGCAGTAAACCCGAACTGAAGGGGAGGGCGGCCCGTCTCGCGCGGCTCTTCCCGACCGGCACCGCGCGGGCGGCCCGCATGCCGTTCGTGCTCCTCGTGGTCCTCCTCCTCGGCGGCGGTCTCATCGGCCTCCTGGTGCTGAACTCGGCCCTCAGCGAAGGCGCGTTCCAGCTCGACGACCTCCAGCGCGAGACCAAGAGCCTCACCGACGAGGAACAGGCCCTCCAGCGGGACATCGACGCCTACTCCGCCCCCGAGGCCCTCCAGCGCCGCGCTCGCGAGCTCGGCATGGTGCCCGGCGGCGACCCCGCCTTCCTCGAGCGCGACGGCACCGTCAAGGGCGTCCCCAGCGCCGCCCCGGGCGCCTGGCAGAGTGCCGCGCACATCCCCCTCGTCCTCGCCCCCGAGGCCATGCCCAACGGCCCCGCCCCGACCCCCGGCAGGTGACGGAAGTGTCCGACAGGGAACCCCCGCGCCGCCGCGTACCGGGCCTCGCCGGGCCCGCCTGCCCCTGTGTTCCCGGCGCTCGTCCGGCCCTTGGCACGGTCTCCGCTCGCGCGCTCGCGGCGGCTCGGTCCGTGGGCCGGGTGGCTCGGGTGTGCGCCGGGCGGTCCCCGCTGTGCCATGGCGGCGGCCTTAACAGGGCTGTCGGCCTTGATGTCCCGCGCCGGCGCCTCGTCGCGGGCGTGGCCGGGCCGGGCTGCCCCCGTGATCCCGGCGCTCGTCAGGCTCTTGGCGCGGTGTCCGTTCGTGGGCTCGCGGCGGCTCGGTCTGTGGGTCGGGTGGCTCGGGTGTGCGTCGGGCGGTCCGCGCTGTGCCATGGCGGCGGCCTTAACAGGGCTGTCGGCCTTGATGTCCCGCGCCG
>NZ_JBSHKH010000099.1:0-31410 GCF_053643595.1 Streptomyces sp. NPDC055506
AGGCGTTGACGCCCGGGCCGGTGCGCAGGACGACGCCCGCGAGGTCGGAGCCGATTATGTGGTACGGCAGGTCGTGGCGCTTGGCCAGCTCGCTGGTGCGGCCGTAGCGCTCCAGGAAGCCGAACGTCGACAGCGGCTCGAAGATCGAGGTCCACACCGAGTTGTAGTTGACCGACGAGGCCATGACGGCCACCAGTGCCTCACCCGGGCCGAGCTCGGGCAGCGGCACCTCGTCCAGGTGGATCGACTTGCGGGGGTCCTTGTCGCGGGTGGTGAGGCCCGCGAACATCTCCGTCTCGTCCTTGTGCACGGTGATTGCGCGGTACGACTCGGGGAGCGGGAGGGCGGCGAAGTCCTCCGACACGGAGTCGGGTGACTGGATCGCGGCCAGGATGTCCTTAACGGTCACGGTGTTGCCTCCGGCGGTGAGCGCCCTGAGGGAGGGGCGCCGATGGTTACGTCGGTGCTGCTGAGGGTTGAGGGTGTGCCGTCGGTTCGGCGGTGGTGCTGTTCGGCAGCGCTTGGTGGCGCGGGAGGTTGCCTGTGACGCAGGCGTCCGGGCGAGCAGGCGGTGGGCTTGCTGGGACGTCGCCCGGACCTCTTCAACGTATGACACCGCGTGTCACCTCGCAAGGCACTGAGTGCCAGAACTTGCTCTCAGATGAAATCTTTACGTAACAAATGAGCGATGATCGATCGAATGGCCTCGGCGGTGCATGTCAAAACGGCCCCTGACATGCCAAAACGGCCACCCCGCAGGGTGGCCGTCATCACAGTGGTGCGAGCTGCTCAGCGCTCCTTGAGTGCCTGCTCGATCGTCCTCATGACCTCGTCCAGCGGGGCGTCGGTACGGGCGACGGTCACCAGCACCTCGCCCTGGGTCGAGGCCGCGGCCGGCTGCGGGTCCGTGGAGCGCCCGGCCCCGATGCCCGTGCCGAAGGTCTTGCGCACGATCGCGAAGGCGTGGTCCAGCTGCGTCTCCACGTCCCCCTGCCCGCCGGCCCGCAGCCAGCGCCGCAGGACGTGGTTGTGCGCGGTGACCACGGCGGACGCGGCGACCTCCGCCAGCAGCGGGTCGTCGTTGGCGTCGTCGGCGTGCGCGCGCTCGTCGAAGTGGCCGAGGAGATAGCGGGTGAAGAGGCGCTCGTAACGGGCCACCGAGGCGATCTCCGCCTCGCGCAGTGTGGGCACCTCGCGCGTCAGCTTGTAGCGGGCGACCGAGATCTCCGGCCGGGCCGCGTACATCTTCATGACTTCCTTGATGCCGCGGCACACCGTGTCGAGCGGATGCTCGTGCGCGGGCGCGGCGTTGAGCACCGCCTCGGCGCGGATCAGGGTGTCGTCGTGGTCGGGGAAGATCGCCTCTTCCTTGGAGCGGAAGTGGCGGAAGAACGTGCGGCGGGCGACCCCGGCCTGGGCCGCGATCTCGTCGACGGTGGTCGCCTCGTACCCCTTGGTCGCGAACAGCTCCATCGCGGCAGCCGCCAGTTCCCGGCGCATCTTGAGCCGCTGGGCGGCGGCGCGAGAGCCTGCGGCACTCTCCGGAGCGTCGGTCGTAGCTGGTGTACGTGAGGACTTGGCGGGCTGGGGCATGCCCTGAACGTACTGCATGTGCGCAGCTCGCTGCGCATGGCCTGGTTCGTGGAACCGGTCCGGGCCGAGCAGGCCACCCCACTCGGAGCCGGACCGGAACCAGTCGCCGGGACCCTCAGCGCTTGGCATATTCGCGGAAGCCACGGCCGGTCTTGCGGCCGAGGCAGCCCGCGGCCACCAGGTGCTCGAGCAGCGGCGCCGGGGCGAGCCCCGGGTCGCGGAACTCGCGGTGCAGGACCTTCTCGATGGCGAGCGAGACGTCCAGTCCGACCACGTCCAGCAGCTCGAACGGGCCCATCGGGTAACCGCCGCCCAGCCGCATCGCCGCGTCGATGTCGTCGAGGGACGCGTAGTGCTCCTCGACCATCTTGATCGCGTTGTTCAGGTACGGGAAGAGCAGCGCGTTCACGATGAAGCCGGCCCGGTCACCGCAGTCGACCGCGTGCTTCCTGATCCGGCCGCAGACCTCACGGACCGTCGCGTGGACGTCGTCGGCCGTCAGCACCGTGCGGACGACCTCGACCAGCTTCATGGCCGGCGCCGGATTGAAGAAGTGCATGCCGATCACGTCCTGCGGACGCGAGGTGGCACGGGCGCAGGCGACCACGGGCAGGGACGAGGTGGTGGTGGCCAGGACCGCGCCCGGCTTGCAGACCTTGTCCAGCGCGGCGAACAGTTGCCGCTTGACCTCCAGGTCCTCGGCGACCGCCTCCACGGCCAGGTCGACGTCGGCGAAGTCGTCGTACGTGCCCGTCGGCGTGATGCGGTCCAGGGTCTGCGCGGCGGCCTCGGCGGTCAGCCGGCCCTTGTCGACCGAGCGGGCCAGGGACTTGCCGATACGCGCCTTCGCGGCCTGGGCCTTCTCCTCGCTGCGCGCCGCGAGGACCACGTCGTACCCGCCCTTGGCGAAGACCTCGGCGATCCCGGAGGCCATCGTGCCCGAGCCCGCGACACCGACCGAGCGGACCTCCCGGCCCGCGGTCAGGCCCCCGCCCTCCAGCGGGGTCAGGGCGTCCCGCACGACGACCGCGCTGCCAGGCGCGTCGTACGTGTAGAAACCACGCCCCGCCTTACGGCCGGTCAGACCCGCCTCGCTCAGCTGGGCGAGGATCGGTGCCGGCGCGTGCAGACGGTCGCCGGACTCGGCGTACATCGCCTCCAGGACCGTGCGCGCGGTGTCGACGCCGATGAGGTCGAGCAGCGCCAGCGGGCCCATGGGCAGCCCGCAGCCCAGCCGCATCGCGGCGTCGATGTCCTCGCGGGAGGCGTACTTCGCCTCGTACATCGCGGCGGCCTGGTTGAGGTAGCCGAACAGCAGGCCGTCGGCGACGAACCCCGGGCGGTCGCCGACCGCGACGGGCTCCTTGCCCAGGTCCAGGGCGAGGTCGGTGACCGCCGTGACGGCCGCCGGCGCGGTCAGCACCGAGGAGACGACCTCGACCAGCTTCATCGCCGGGGCCGGGTTGAAGAAGTGCAGGCCCAGCACCCGCTCCGGACGGGAGGAGTCGGCGGCCAACCGGGTGACGGACAGGGCGTTGGTGCCGGTGGCCAGGATCGTCCCGGGGCGCACGATCCCGTCCAGCTCCCGGAAGATCTGCTGCTTGACCTCGTACGACTCCGGCGCCACCTCGATGACCAGGTCGGCGTCGGCCGCCGCCCGGAGGTCGGTGGAGGTGCGGACCCGGGCGAGGATGTCGGTGCGGTCCTGCTCGGTGAGCCGCTCGCGCTCGACGCCACGGGCGGTGGAGGCCTCCAGGGCGGCGACGCACTTCGCGGCCTGGGCCTCGCTGATGTCGATGCCGACGACCTCGCGGCCGGCCTTGGCGAGGACCTCGGCGATGCCGGTGCCCATCGTGCCGAGGCCGACGACGGCGATGGTCTGCAGCGGGGACTGGGACGGGTCGGAAAGGGGAGTGGCCATCGCGGGACTCCAGGAATGAGGGTGACGACGGGGAACACGCCCGGGTGCGCCGAGGGGCGCACCGGGTGCGTGAGAAAGTGCGGGTGTTGCCGGGCTGCAAGCGCACACGCCCGGTGATAGGAGGACCGGCCCTGTCCCGGGGCCGAGTCGCACCGCGGTACCTGAGGTACCGAACCGACTGCTCTCACGACGGCCGCGTCACCAGACCGCCGCGAGGAAAAACGAGTGGGTAACTCGCTCGTCTGAGCTTAACTGGCGGGTAACGAGCGCGCCAGCCCTCGTCTTTGTGATGTACGTCCCGCGCAGCTCGCGGCCCACCTACCCTCTCACTCATGGACGAAGAGTTGCGATCACTCACGCTGCGCTTACGGCAGGAGTCGGGGGCGGTGCCCGCGTTCGAGCGGCTCGTGGCGACCGATGACGTCGACGCCCTGGCGGCTGTGCTGACCGAGCCCGGGCAGCAGCTGTGGGCGAGGGAGCTGGCCGCGTTCCGGCTCGGGCTCGCGGGGGACCGGCGGGCCTTCGAGGCCCTGGTGCTGCTGCTGAACCACCGTGACCCGCCCCGCTGCGCCTCCGCCGCCTACGCTCTCGCCCGGCTCGGTGACCCGCGTACCGCCCGCGCGGCCGCCGCCCTCGCCACCAACGAACTGCGTGTCGCCTACGCCCTCCACCCCGTGCGGCTGCTGGTCGAGCTGCGTGCCCCGGAGGCCGTGCCCGCGCTGATCACCACCCTGCGGCGGCGGCTGCGGCCGCACGACCCCTACCGTCGGGTGGCCCTCGCCTGTGTGGACGGACTCGGCACGCTCGGCGACGCCCGGGCCAGGCCCGTCCTGGACGAGGCCCTCGCCCATCCCGTGCTTGCCGAGGCGGCGGTGCGCGCGCTGGGGAGGATTCCCAGGCAGCGGTGAGGTCAGCGGGGGAGCGGTCTCGCGTAACGCACTTCGGGGACGGTGGCGCCCTCCACCTCGAAGGGCTCCTCGGCGCCGTCCGCGAGGAAGCCGGCCCGTTCGTAGAAACGGCGGGCCCGGCCGTTCTCCTTGAGGACCCACAGGAGCAGCCGGCCGTGTCCCGCGAGGGAGCAGCGCTCGACCGACTCCGCGAGCAGCGCCCGCCCCACGCCGCGTCCCAGATGCTCCGGGTGGACGTAGATGGCGTACAACTCGGCGTCCGGCGTACGGACTTCACCGTCCCGGTACGGTCCGTGGCAGGCCCAGCCGACGAGCTCGCCGGCGGCGTCCTCGGCGACCAGGTTCACCACGCTGTCGTCGGCCTGCGCGAAGTACGTACGGCGGCGCTCCGCGTCCTCGGCGGCGCTCAGGCCGTCCAGGTACGACTGCGGGATCAGCCCGCGGTACGCGCTCTGCCAGCCGCGCACGCGTATCTCCGCGACCCGGTCGCAGTCGGCGAACGCCATCTCCCGGACCCGAGGCCCCGTCAGCTCACTCATGGGCCCATAGTGGACCACTGGTCTGACAGAGCCCGCCCCGACGGACGGTCAGGGGCTCAGCCGCGGAAGCCGAGCAGGCGGTGGAGTGTCGAGCCGCGTGCGGACATCGATGCCGTCTTCGACGTCAGCGGCTCGGGTTCCGGGAGGGCGTCGCAGGTCGCGTCCCGTGTGCCGATGCCGCGCGGGACGGTGCCGTCGGACAGATAGGCGGCCAGGTACTTGTCCAGGCAGGCGTTCCCGCTCAGTGTGATGCCGTGGTTGCCGCCGCCCTGCTCGACCACCAGGCTGGAGCGCCCCAGCAGGTCATGGACGGCGACGCCGCCCTCGTAGGGAGTGGCCGCGTCGTTCGTCGCCTGGAACAGCAGGGCGGGAGGCAGCTGGCCGTTGGCGATGCTCACCGGACGCGCCCCGTCGGTCGGCCAGAACGCGCACGGTGCGTTGTACCAGGCGTTGTTCCAGGTCATGAACGGCGCCTTCTCGTACGCCGCCCAGTTGTCCTTGCGCCACTGGTGCCAGTCACGCGGCCAGAACGCGTCCCGGCACTGCACGGAGGTGTAGATGCTGTAGCTGTTGTCGTCGGCGGCGTCGATCGCGCCGAAGTTCTTGTACACCTCGACCAGCGGGGCGGTGGTCTTGCGGTTCACATAGGCCGCGAACGCCTCCGCCAGATAGGGCCAGTAGCCGTTGTAGTAGGAGCCCGGGACGAAGGTGTCCTCCAGCTCCGCGGCGCCCACCCTGCCGCCCGCCGGGTTCTTGGCCAGCGCCGCCCGCATCGCGTACCACGTGGCTTCGATCTTCTCCGGATCGGTGCCGAGCCGGTACCGCGCGTCGTGCTTGGCGACCCAGGCCATGAAGGCGCGGTGGCGGTCGTTGAAGGCGTGGTCCTGGTTGAGGTTGGCGGTGTACCAGACGTCGGTGGAGTCGACGATCGAGTCCAGGACCATACGCCGGACGTGCTGCGGATACAGCCGCCCGTAGACCGCGCCCAGGTAGGTGCCGTACGAGTAACCGAAGTAGTTGATCTTCCGCGCGCCCAGCGCCCGCCGGATCGCCTCGATGTCGTGCGCGGCGCTGACCGTGTTGATGTGCGGCAGCAGATGCCCGTACTTCTCGCCGCAGGCGACGGCGAAGGACTTGGCGCGGGCGAGGTTGGCCCGCTCGGCCTCGGGCGTGCTCGGCACGGAGTCCGGGCGCACCGGACCGAAGTAGCCGGGCTCGCAGTCCAGCGCGGGCCTGCTCTGGCCCACTCCGCGCGGGTCGAAGCCGATGATGTCGTACTGGGCCGCGACCTCCTTGGGCAGCGACGTCGCGACGAAACCGGCGAGTGTCAGGCCGTCGCCGCCGGGACCGCCTGGGTTGACCAGCAGCGGGCCCTGGAACCGCTCGGCGGTGTGCGGGACCCGGGACAGCGCGAGGCTGATCTGCGGACCGCGCGGGTTCGCGTGGTCGAGCGGCACCTTGAGGGACGCGCACTGGAGCATCGGATAGTCGGTGGTGCCGCACTTCTTCCAGGCGGGTTTCGCAGTGCGAAAGGTTCCCGCGGAGTGCGGTGCGCTCGCCTCGGCGGGCACGGCCGCAATGCTCCCGGCCAGCACGACGGCAGCGCCGCACAGCACGGCTGCGCGTGTTCTCATGGAGTCCTTCCCGGGCGGAGAGGCGTCGGACCGCGGAGTTCACGGTCATCGCCGATTCGTCCCGGCAAGCGGCTCCGGAAGAACGTGTTCTGTCAAGACTTGACCCGATTGGGCCGCGAGATGCGCTCGAACGCTCCTATATGAGCGACAGTTGGGTGGGTTCGGACGTAGGCGGCTCGGCCGGTTCGGGCGTCCGGATCCGGCGCGGCAGCTCCGCGCGTGTGGGCCCGATGCCGTACTCCTCCGCCAGCTCGTGGACCTGACGGGTGATCCGGCGCTGATACCACTTCGGCGCGTAGGAGCCCTCCGCGTACAGCCGCTCGTACCGGGCCACCAGATACGGATGCTCCCGGGCCAGCCAGGCCATGAACCACTCGCGGGCGCCGGGTCGCAGGTGCAGCACCAGCGGGGTGACGGAGGTGGCGCCGGCGGCCGCTATCGCCCGTACGGTGGCCCGCAGTTGATCCGGCCGGTCGCCCAGGAACGGGATCACCGGCGCCATCAGCACCCCGCAGCCGATGCCGTGCTCGCCCAGGGTCCGTACGACGTCCAGGCGCCGCTCCGGCGCGGGCGTGCCCGGCTCGACGGTGCGCCACAGCTCGGGGTCGGTGAAGCCGACCGAGACGGATATGCCGACGTCGGTCACCTCCGCGGCCTGCTTGATCAGGTCCAGGTCGCGCAGGATCAGCGTGCCCTTGGTCAGGATCGAGAAGGGGTTCGCGTGATCGCGCAGGGCCGAGATGATGCCCGGCATCAGGCGGTAGCGGCCCTCGGCGCGCTGGTAGCAGTCGACGTTCGTGCCCATCGCGATGTGCTCGCCCTGCCAGCGCCGCGAGCCGAGCTGCCGGCGCAGCAGCTCGGGCGCGTTGACCTTGACGACGATCTGGGTGTCGAAGCCGAGGCCCGTATCGAGGTCGAGGTAGCTGTGCGTCTTGCGGGCGAAGCAGTACACGCAGGCGTGCGAGCAGCCGCGATAGGGGTTGACCGTCCACTGGAACGACATCCGCGAGACCGCCGGCACCCGGTTGATGATCGAACGGGCCCGGATCTCGTGGAAGGTGATTCCAGAGAACTCCGGCGTGTCGATGGTGCGGGTCGTCACCGCGTCCGCGCCGAACAGCGCGGAGTCGGCCCGGCTGTGTTCGGAGTCCGTTGTGAGGTTCTCCCAGCGCATGACGCCTCCTCGGTAGCACTGCCCACAGAATAGAACACATGTTCCCTTGATCGTGCGAGGGTGTTTTACGAACGTGTTCGACCGGGTTCGGGGACCCCGATTTGGGGGGCCGGGCAGCGGGGTGGTTGGCTTGCCCCGACCCCCGAGAAACCATGTCCTGGAGGAACCTGATGGCGCAGGTCGAGGCCACTACGGAGCGGATCGTCGCGGCGGACGCGGAGACGGTGTTCGACGCCCTCGCCGACTACAGCGGCACGCGCGAGAAGCTGCTGCCCGAGCACTTCAGCGAGTACGAGGTCCGCGAGGGCGGTGACGGTGAGGGCACCCTCGTCCACTGGAAGCTCCAGGCCACCAGCAAGCGCGTGCGGGACTGCCTCCTGGAGGTCGGCGAGCCCACCGACGGCGAGCTGGTCGAGAAGGACCGCAACTCCTCCATGGTCACCACCTGGCGGGTCACCCCGGCCGGCGAGGGCAAGTCCCGGGTCGTCGTGACCACCACCTGGACCGGCGCCGGCGGCATCGGCGGCTTCTTCGAGAAGACCTTCGCCCCCAAGGGCCTCGGCCGGATCTACGACGCGATGCTCGCCAAGCTCGCCGCCGAGGTCGAGAAGTAACCGCCCCCACCTTCAAGATCCAAGCCGGCGGGGGCCGTTGTGCCCCCTCACCGGTTCGGGTGATCTCCGGGCGGACCCGTCGCATGCCGTAACTCGTCGTGCTTGCTCATAGTTGTCGCTTTTACGCGGGAATTGTGTGGCAGCGCGACGAGGGGAGCGGTAGGTGGGCGGTATCACTCTGGCGCAGGACGAACCGGCGGTGGCGCCACCCGACACCCCAGCCGCGCCACCGGCCCCGGCCGCCGGACCGAGCCCCCGCCGGGTTCGGCTGATCTTCCTCGCACTCATGCTCGCCCTGCTCCTGGCCGCCCTGGAGCAGATGATCGTCGCCACCGCGCTCCCGAAGATCGTCGGCGAGCTGCACGGCCTGGACCGGATGTCCTGGACGATCACCGCCTACCTGCTCACCGCCACCGTCGGACTGCCGATCTACGGCAAACTCGGCGATCTGCTGGGCCGCAAGGGTGTCTTCCAGTTCGCCATCGTCGTCTTCGTCGCCGGCTCCGCGCTCGCGGGCCGCGCGCAGACCATGGACCAGCTCATCGCCTTCCGCGCCCTCCAGGGCGTCGGCGCGGGCGGCCTCATGATCGGTGTCCAGACGATCATCGCGGACATCGTTCCGCCCCTGCGGCGCGCCCGCTACATGGGCCTGATCGGTGCCGCGTTCGGCCTCGCCTCCGTCGCCGGACCACTGCTCGGCGGCTACTTCACGGACCACCTCTCCTGGCGCTGGTGCTTCTACGTCAACGTGCCCTTCGGCCTGCTCACCCTGGCCGTCGTCGCCGTCGCGCTGAAGCTCCCGAAGCCGGCCGTCAGGGCCCGGCTGGACGTCCTCGGCGCGCTGCTGCTGACCGCCGCCTCCACCTGCCTGGTGCTGCTCACCAGTTGGGGCGGCACCGAGTACACCTGGGACTCGCGCATGATCCTCGGCCTCGGCGCCGGAGCGGCCGCGGCGACCGTACTGTTCATCGTCGTCGAGCGCTTCGCCGTCGAACCCCTCATCCCGCTCAGGCTGTTCAAGGACTCCGTCTTCAACGTCACCGGCCTGGTCGGCCTGGTGATCGGAGCCGCACTGTTCGGCGCCGCCAGCTATCTGCCGACCTGGCTGCAGATGGTCGACGGGGCCTCCGCCACCGAGTCGGGCCTGCTCATGCTGCCGATGACGGGCGGCATCGTCGGTGCCTCGCTCATCGTCGGCCAGCTCATCAGCCACACCGGCCGCTACAAGGCCTACCCGATCCTGGGCGGCGCCCTCTCCGTCGCCGGCATGTGGCTGCTCTCCCGCCTCGACGCCGGCACACCCCGGCTGCACTACAGCATCTGGATGGCCGTCCTCGGAGCCGGCATCGGCATGGTGATGCCGGTCCTGATCCTCGCCGTGCAGAACTCGGTGCGCCCCGCCGACCTCGGCACCGCCACCAGCGCCAACAACTACTTCCGGCAGATCGGCGGCAGCGTCGGAGCGGCCGTCTTCGGCACCCTCTTCGCCGGCCGGCTCGCCGACGCGCTGGCCCTGAGCCTCCCCGCACAGGCGGGCGACCGGCTGCCCGAGCCCGAGTCCATCACCCCGCAGCTCGTGCACGCGCTGCCCCCGGCACTGCGCGACGGCTACATCCGGGCGTACGCCGACGCCATGCCGCGGATCTTCCTCTACCTGGTGCCGGTGCTCGTCCTCGGACTGGTCATCGCCTTCTTCCTCAAGGAGAAACCACTGGTGTCCCACTACGCCTCCGCCACCGATCCGGACACGGCGCCGGGGAACGCCGCGATCCCGCAGGCCCGCGCACCGCAGGCGGCCGGAATGCCCGTCTGCGGCTCGGTGCAGCACCACGACGGGACCGTCGTGCCCCGCGCGGCGCTCACGCTCATCGACGTCACCGGGCAGCAGACCGGGCGCGGCGCGAGCGGCGAGGACGGGCGCTACACACTGGCCACCCCGGGCCCCGGCGCCTATGTGCTGATCGCCGCCGCGGGCGGCCACCAGCCGCAGGCGGTCTCCGTGACGGTCGGCGAACGACCCGTCGAACTGGACATCGTCCTCGGCGGCGCCGGGAACCTCGTCGGCAGTGTCGTCACCGCCGACGGCACCCCCGTGCGGGACGCCACCGTCACGCTCACCAACGCGCACGGCGCCGTGGTGGCCACCACCCGCAGCGGCCGGGAAGGGGGCTACGTCATCACCGAACTGGTCGCAGGGGAGTACACCCTCGCCGCCGGCGCGCCCGCCTTCCGCCCGGCCGCGCTGCTCGTCACCGTCCAGGCCGATCGCGAGACCCGCCGGGACATCGAACTGGCCGGCGGCGCCGTCCTGCGCGGCACCGTCCGGGCGGGCGGCGGCCGGCCCGTGGAGGACGCCCGGGTGACCCTGCTGGACGTGGCGGGCAATGTCGTCGACACCCTCACCACCGGCCCCGACGGGACGTTCCGGTTCGTCGACCTGTCCTCCGGCGAGTACACCGTCATCGCCGCCGGATACCCGCCCGTCGCCACCGTCCTCCAGGTGGCCGGAGGTGGCCGCACCGAGCGGGATCTCCAGCTGGGGCACGAGGACTGAGGCGCACCGGCGCGCGGGGTCGTACGCCGGTGCGAGGCCCGCGCGAGCAATTCCCGTATTGCCTCACATCGCGACCGGCGGGCGCCTACGGTGGTGGCGCCGGCACAGAACTCGCGGATCCGTGGGGAGAGAGGGCCTGGGCCATGGACCGTGGCACCGACAAGGCTGAGCAGGGCACCGCGACGGAGCCCGACGAGCCCGGCCGCGTCCCCCTCGCCGTCGTCGTGGTCGACCGCGACGGCCTCGTGTCCCACTGGAGCCGGGGCGCACGGCGCCTGTTCGGCGTCCCCAAGGACGAGGCGATCGGCCGCACGGCCCTCGACCTGCTCCCTGTCTCGGGCGCCCTGCCCGAGGAGGAGGACACCACCCCGTACGCCGCCTACGACGGCCTCGGGCCCGGCCTCGAATCGTCCCTCGACGGCGGTCTCTCCTACCCGGCGGCGGGCCGCGCCCGGCTCACCGCGGCCGGGGGCGGCCGAGCCGACATCCTGTGGTGGGCCTACCCGCTGGTGACGCCCGGGCCCGAGCGGCTGCTCGTGCTGGCCGCCGACGCCGAAGGGCTGCGTGCGGACGACGGGGCCCTGGAGCGGATAGCGCCCGGCTTCGCGCTGCACACGAATTTCCCCGGGTCGGAGGACCTCGCCCGCCGGCTGCCCGAGATCCTGCCCAGCATGAGCGTCGGCGAGAGCGCCCGCATCGTCGCGCAGATCCTCGAACTGGGTTATCCCATCCTGGAGTTCAGCCAGAACGACCGGGTGCCCGTCACCCCCGACTGGGGCGTGGCCCGGCGCGCCGAGCGCAAGGCCCGCAGGGAACGTGCCGCGCGGGCCATGGCGGCCGGCGAGCCCGTCCCGGAGGAACTGCGCGACGAGGGCGAGGACCTCGAGTACGCGGCCGTCCGCGAGCATCTGGAGTTCCTCAACGAGGTCAGCGGCCGCATCGGCACCTCCCTCGACCTGTCCCGCACGATCATCGAGGTCAGCAAGGCTGTCGTGCCCCGGTTCACCGATGTCGCCGGCACGTATCTGCGCGAACAGGTCGTCGCCGGCGAGGGGTTCCCGGACGGTGTGCCCGACACGACCACCATGTGGCACCGGGTCGCCGTGGAGCACACCGACGAGCCCGGCCGCTGGGACGACGTCGTCCCGGTCGGGGAGGCCATGCCGTTCCCCGCGCACACCCCGTTCTTCCAGTGCATGACCTCCGGAGAACCCGTCCTGGTGCCGCGCATCAGCGAACAGCTGGGTCACGCCATCGCCGCGCAGTTCGAGAAGCGCGACATCCGGCCGCTCATCACGGGCCGCTCCATGCTGGTCGTTCCCCTGAAGGCCCGCCATGTCGTGCTCGGCTTCATGATCCTGCTGCGCCACCCGGAGCGGCCCGTCTTCAACGACATGGACCGCGTCACCGGCGCCGAACTCGCCGCCCGGGCGGGCCTCGTGCTCGACAACGCGCGCATGTACACGTTCCAGGAGAACGTCGCCGAGACGCTCCAGGACAGCATGCTGCCGCACATCCCGCCCCGTATGGCGGGCTGCGACATCGCCACCCGCTATCTGCCGGGCACCCTGCTCGGGCGGGTCGGCGGCGACTGGTTCGACGCGGTGAAGCTGCCCGGCGGGCGTACCGCGTTCGTCGTCGGCGATGTGATGGGCCACGGCCTGAACTCGGCCGCGATGATGGGCCAGTTGCGCACGGCCGTGCAGACCATGGCCGGACTCGATCTGCCGCCCGCCCAGCTGCTGCGCAACCTCGACGACCTCGCCCAGCGCCTCGGCGACACCTACCTCGCGACCTGTCTGTACGCCGTGTACGACCCGATCGCGAGCGAGCTGCACCTCGCCAACGCCGGGCACATCCCGCCCGTTCTGGTCCGGGCCGACGACGGGCGCAGCGAACTGCTGGACCTGCCCACGGGAGCGCCGATCGGCGTCGGGGGAGTGCCCTTCGAGGCGATACGGATGCGTGTGGAGCCCGGCGACCGGCTGGTGATGTGCACCGACGGCCTGGTCGAGGTGCGGGGCGAGGACATCGGCGTCGGCCTCGCGACCCTCTGCGAGTCCGCCGCCCACCCCGCCGCGTCCATGGACGACGCCTGCGACACCATCATCCGCGCCCTCAACATCCAGGGCGGGCGCAAGGACGACGTGGCGCTGCTGATGGCCCGGCTGAACGGCATCGAGCCGGACGACGTCGCCGAGTGGCGGCTCGCCCTCGACCCGGCCGAGGCCGGCCGGGCCCGCGCGGTGGTCCGCGAGCAACTGCACGACTGGGGCCTTGCGAAGCTGGTCGGGTCCGCCGAGCTGATGGTCAGCGAACTCGTCACCAACGCCGTACGGCACTCCCACGCACGCCCCGTGGAACTGCGTCTCGTCCGCGGCGACACCCTGCTGTGCGAGGTGGACGACGACGACCACGAGCTGCCGACGCTGCTGAGCAGCGGCTCTCTCGACGATGCCGGGCGCGGGCTGCGCGTCGTCAGCACGCTGTCCCGCGAGTGGGGCACCAGCCGTACCAAGGCGGGCAAGACCGTGTGGTTCGAACTGACGCTGCCCAGGCGCTGATCCGCCTCGGCCCGTCTCGAAACTGCCGTGAAAGAACACCCCGGACGCTTGTCGCGGCCCGCGCCGCGCGGTACACCGTACTCGCCCGCCGGATGGCGGGATTCGTTCGCACCCTGGGGAGTTGGGCATGAGCGTGACGAGTCGGTACCGGGAGGCGTGGGAAGGGTTCTGGCGTGCCGCGTCCGCCGAACCGGGGGCGGTGTTCTGGGACGCCGAGCCGGTCCTGACCGCCGGCCCGCACCTCGCCCTGTTCGAACCTCATGTGGCCGATCCCGCTCTGCCGATGGTGGACCTCGGCTGCGGCAACGGCACCCAGACCCGCTACCTCGCCGACCGCTTCCCGCGGGTCGTGGGCGCCGATCTGTCGGCCGCGGCCCTCGACCACGCCCGGCGGGCCGACCCGGCGGGGCAGGCCGTGTACCGGCAGCTGGACGCCGCCGACAAGAGCGAGACGCAGGCCCTGCACGCGGAGCTCGGCGACACCAACGTCTACATGCGGGGCGTACTGCACCAGTGCGAA
Organism: Streptomyces sp. NPDC055506; assembly: GCF_053643595.1. NCBI lineage: Bacteria > Bacillati > Actinomycetota > Actinomycetes > Kitasatosporales > Streptomycetaceae > Streptomyces > Streptomyces sp. NPDC055506. Next base: position 14,022 of record NZ_JBSHKH010000099.1, read on the forward strand.
CCGGACGACCGGCAGACACTGGTGGACGGGGTCGCGACGCTGGTCGGCGACCGCGGCCGGGCTCTCCTCGTGGAGCTCTCCGGGGCGGCCAAGCCGGTGCTGCTGGGTCTGGCGAGCGGTCCGGACGGTCCGCCGCCCAAGCTCGCGCCGGTGTTCCGGCACGGCCTCGCACCCGGCGAGGTCGCCGACGGCGCCGTGCCCGAGTATCTGCGCTCGGCCGGCCTCACGGTCCTGGCGAGCGGCGAGATGCCCCTGAAGACCACCGAGTACCGCCCCGACGGCACACGCATCGAGCTGCCCTCCAGGTGGCTGGTGGCGGGGCGGGTTTCCTGAGCCGAGGGGCAGCGGACGGCACGGCCTGGTGGGGGCGATTTTGTCGGTGTACGGTCATTCTGCCCGTTCCGTGCGCCTGTCTCGTCCTCCGGAGGACAGTCATGACCCTGCCCTGGTTACGGATGCTCGTCGCCTCGGCGGCGGCGATGGTGCTGACCGGCACGTCCGCCGTCGCCACCGCCGCCGCACCGGACAAGGCCTCCCCGGCGGCGAGCGTCCACACCGCCGGGCGGGTCAAGGACGCCGGGGACGTGCTCCAGTACAGCTGGCCCGGCGTGTACTTCGAGGGCCGGATCCGGGGCACCCGCGTCGGCATCGTGCTCGACGACCCGGCCACCGACTACGACGTCCAGGTCGACGGAGCCACCGTCGCGACCCTCGTCACGCCGGGCAGGACCACCCACTGGGTCGACGGGCTGGGCAAGGGAGTGCACACCGTCCGGCTCGTCAAACGCAACGACACCCCCTGGAGCACCAGCGCGTTCGGCGGTTTCGTCGCCGCGCCGGGCGGCGCGGTGCTGGCCCGGCCGGTCGCGCGGAGCCGGCAGATCGAGTTCGTCGGAGACTCCCTCACGGCGGGCTACGGCAACCTCTCGGCCTCCCGCGACTGCACCGACGAGCAGCTCAGGCGCACCACGAACGCGGACGTGAGCTACGGCGCCCTCACCGCCCGGCGGCTGCGCGCCGATTACCAGATCAACGCCTACTCGGGCCGGGGCATGGTGCGCAACTACAACGGAGGCTCGCCGGAGGAGAACTACCGCACCTTCTACGACCGCGCGCTGCTGAACGTGCCGGGCGACGTCTGGCAGAACCCGGGCACCTGGCGGCCCGGCCTCGTGGTGGTCCATCTCGGCACCAACGACTTCTCGACCCCGGTCAACCCGGGCGAGCCCTGGACGGACGAGAGCCTCGCCGCCGCGTACCGGAGCGCCTACAGCGGCTTCCTCCAGAAGCTGCGCACGCGATACGGCCCCGGGACCACCCTTCTGGCCGTCGGCGCCGGACCGTTCGCCGGGCATGTCGAGCAGGTGGTCCAGGAGCGCACCGGCGCCGGCGACCGTCGGGTCCGCCACTGGCGCCTGGACGACACGGGGCTCGACCACACGGGCTGCCACTGGCACTACTCGGCCCACGACCACCGGCTTCTCGCCGAACGGCTCACCTTGTTCCTCGCCGATCTGCCGATCCGCTGGTGACGTCGTAGCCGGTTCCGCCCGCAGCGCGTAACGTGACGAACCATGAAGATCTCCATCCGGGACGGCTCGTCATGAGAATCCTCATCAGCGCCGACATGGAGGGCGCCACCGGGGTCACCTGGCCGGACGACGTGGTGCCGGGCGCCGCGCAGTGGGAGCGCTGCCGCTCGCTGTTCACCTCCGACGTCAACGCCGCCGTGCGCGGCTTCCACGACGGCGGCGCCGACGAGGTGATCATCAACGAGGCGCACGCCACCATGCGCAATCTGCTGCTGGAGCAGCTGGACGAACGGGCCCAGCTGCTCACCGGGCGGCACAAGGCGTTGTCCATGGTGGAGGGCGTGCAGCACGGCGACGTCGACGGCATCGCGTTCGTCGGCTACCACGCGGGCGCCGGCATGGAGGGCGTCCTCGCCCACACCTACCTCGCGAACCAGATCACGGGCGTGTGGCTGAACGACGTACGGGCTAGCGAGGGGCTGCTCAACGCCCATGTCGTCGCCGAGTTCGGGGTGCCGGTCGTGCTGGTCACCGGCGACGACGTCGCCTGCGAGGACGCCCTCGGGTACGCGCCCGAGGCGCTGAAGGTCGCGGTGAAGGACCATGTGTCGCGCTACGCGGCCGTGTGCCGCACCCCCGCCCGGACCGCCGCCGACATCCGCGCGGCGGCCAAGGAGGCCGCCGCGCTGGCGGTGCGTCACGAACCCGTGCGCGGCGGCCCGTTCACCGTCGCCGTCGAGTTCGACGCGGAGCACCTGGCGATGGCCGCCACCGTCGTGCCGGGTGTGGAACGGATCGGGGAGCGAAAGGTGGCGTACACGAGCGAGACCATGTACGAGGGCATCCGCGCCTTCAAGGCGGTCACCACGATCGTCTCGGCCGCGGTGGAGGAGCAGTATGGCTGAGCAGGTGGACGAACAGCCACTGGACGAGGTCGTGACGTTCACGTCCGACCTGATCCGGATCGACACCACCAACCGGGGCGGGGGAGACTGCCAGGAACGGCCCGCCGCCGAGTACGCCGCCGCGCGGCTCGCCGAGGCCGGGATCGAGCCGACGCTCCTGGAACGCGCCAAGGGCCGGACCAACGTCGTCGCCCGCGTCGAGGGCACCGACCCCGGAGCCGGGGCGCTGCTGCTCCACGGCCATCTGGACGTCGTACCCGCCGAGGCCGCCGACTGGAGCGTGCACCCGTTCTCCGGGGAGGTCCGCGACGGCGTCGTCTGGGGGCGCGGCGCCGTCGACATGAAGAACATGGACGCGATGATCCTCGCCGTGGTGCGCGCCTGGGCCCGGCAGGGCGTACGGCCCCGGCGGGACATCGTCATCGCGTTCACCGCGGACGAGGAGGCCAGCGCCGAGGACGGCTCGGGGTTCCTCGCCGACGAACACGCCGCCCTGTTCGAGGGCTGCACCGAGGGCGTCAGCGAGTCGGGCGCCTTCACCTTCCACGACGGCAACGGGCGGCAGATCTACCCGATCGCGGCCGGGGAACGCGGCACCGCCTGGCTGAAGCTCACCGCGCGCGGACGCGCCGGGCACGGCTCCAAGGTGAACCGGGACAACGCGGTGACCCGCCTGTCGGCCGCGATCACCCGGATCGGCGAGCACGAATGGCCGCTGCGGCCGACCCCGACCGTACGCGCGGCGCTCAGCGAACTCGCCGCGCTCTACGGCATCGAGAGCGATCTGACGGACATCGACGCGCTGCTCGACAAACTGGGCCCCGCCGCGAAGCTGGTCGAGTCGACCGTGCGCAACAGCGCCAACCCGACGATGCTGAACGCGGGTTACAAGGTCAACGTGATCCCCGGGGAGGCCGTGGCGCAGGTGGACGGCCGCTATCTGCCCGGCGGCGAGGACGAGTTCCGCGAGACCCTCGACCGGCTCACCGGGCCGGACGTGGAGTGGGAGTACCACCACCGCGAGGTCGCCCTCGAGTCGCCCGTGGACTCGGCGACGTTCGCCCGGATGCGGGCCGCCGTCGAGGAATTCGCCCCGGAGGGGCACGTCGTGCCGTACTGCATGTCCGGCGGCACGGACGCCAAGCAGTTCTCGCGCCTCGGCATCACCGGCTACGGCTTCACACCGCTGAAGCTGCCGGAGGGCTACGACTACGGGGCCATGTTCCACGGCGTCGACGAACGGGTCCCGGTCGAGGCGCTGCACTTCGGTGTGCGGGTACTCGACCGGTTCCTGCGGACGGCCTAGGGGAGTGGGGGAGAGAGTGCGGACGCTGGCGTACGGGGCGTGGCCCTCGCCCATCGACGCGGCCCTGGCCGCCGCGCACGACGGGCATCCGGAGTACGTGGGCTTCGTCGGCGACGAGGTGTGGTGGACCGAGCCACGCCCCGCCGAGGGCGGCCGGCGCACCCTGGTGCGGCGGCACGCCGACGGCACGGAGGAGCCGGTGCTGCCCGCGCCGTGGAACGTGCGCAGCCGGGTCATCGAGTACGGCGGCCACCCGTGGGCCGCCCACGCGGGCGACGACGGCCCGCTGGTGGTGTTCGTGAACTTCGCAGACCAGCGGCTGTACCGGTACGAGCCGGGCGGAGAGCCCCGCCCCCTCACGCCGGTGTCCCCCGTGGGCGGGGGCCTGCGCTGGGCGGAGCCGCTGCCGCGCCCCGAGCGGGGCGAAGTGTGGTGCGTGCTGGAGGAGTTCACCGGCGACGGACCCACCGATGTGCGCCGCGTCCTGGCCGCGGTCCCGCTCGACGGCTCCGCCGCCCAGGACCGGGGCGCCGTGCGCGAACTCACCGACGCCCGGCACCGCTTCGTGACGGGCGCCAAGCTCTCGCCCGACGGGCGGCGGGCCGCCTGGCTGGCCTGGGACCATCCCCGCATGCCGTGGGACGGCACCGAACTGGTCCTCGCCGACATCGGCCCCGACGGCACCCTGCACGACGCGCGGACCGTGGCCGGCGGGCCCGGCGAGTCCATCGCCCAGGCCGACTGGACCCCCGACGGCCGCCTCCTGCACACGAGCGACCGCAGCGGCTGGTGGAACCTCCACCTCGACGGGAAGCCCCTTTGCCCGCGCGAAGAGGAGTTCGGCGGGGCGCTGTGGAAGCTCGGCATGCGATGGTTCGCGCCGCTCGACAGCGGCCTGATCGCCGTCGTGCACGGCCGGGGCGCCACCGCCCTCGGCATCCTGGACCCCGAGACCGGCGAGGTCGTCGACGCGGCCGGGCCCTGGACCGAGTTCGCGCCCACCCTCGCCGCGCACGGCGAGCGGGTCGCCGCCGTCGGGGCCAGCCCGCGCAGCGCCTACGAGGTCGTGGAACTGGACGCCGCCACCGGCCACGCCCGCGTCATCGGCGCCGAGCACGACGACGCCGTGGACCCCGCCTACTACCCCGAGCCGCAGATCCGCGCCTTCACCGGGCCGGACGGACGCGACATCCACGCCCACATCTACCCGCCGCACCACCCCGGCTGCGTCGCGCCCGGCGGCGAACTGCCGCCGTACGTCGTCTGGGCGCACGGCGGGCCCACCGGCCGCGCACCGCTCGTGCTCGACCTGGAGATCGCCTACTTCACCTCGCGCGGCATCGGCGTCGCCGAGGTGAACTACGGCGGCTCCACCGGCTACGGCCGCTCCTACCGGGAGCGGCTGCGCGAGCAGTGGGGCGTGGTGGACGTCGAGGACTGCGCGGCCGTCGCCCTGGCCCTCGCCGACGAGGGCACCGCCGACCGCGGCCGGCTCGCCGTGCGGGGCGGCAGCGCCGGCGGCTGGACCGCGGCCGCCTCCCTCACCACGACCGACGTCTACGCCTGCGGCACGATCAAGTACCCCATCCTGGACCTCACCGGCTGGGGCACGGGGGAGACCCACGACTTCGAGTCCCAGTACCTGGAGAGCCTGATCGGGCCGCTCGCCGAGGTGCCCGCACGGTACGCGGAGCGCTCGCCCGCCGGCCACGCCGACCGCCTCGGTGTGCCGTTCCTGCTGCTCCAGGGCCTGGACGACGTGATCTGCCCGCCCGTCCAGTGCGAGCGTTTCCTGGCCCGGCTGGAGGGCCGGCGGGTACCGCACGCCTATCTCGCCTTCGAGGGGGAGGGACACGGGTTCCGGCGGGCGGAGACCATGGTGCGCGCCCTGGAGGCCGAACTCTCCCTGTACGCCCAGGTGTTCCGGCTCGATCCACATGGCATTCCGACCCTGGAGCTCAGCAAGTGAACCAGCTTCTGCGACCGCCCCGGCTCGCCCCCGGCGCCCGTGTCGCCGTCGTCGCGCCGAGCGGGCCCGTGCCCGAGGAGCGGCTCCAGGCCGGGCTCGACATCCTGCGCGGCTGGGACCTCGATCCCGTGGTGGCGCCCCATGTGCTGGGCCGGCACCGCGCGTTGGACTACCTGGCCGGCACAGACGCCGAGCGGGCCGCCGACCTGCGGGACGCCTGGTGCGACCCGTCCGTCGCCGCGGTGCTGTGCGCCCGGGGCGGGTACGGGGCGCAGCGCATGGTCGACCTGCTCGACTGGGCGGCTATGCGGGCGGCGGGCCCGAAGGTGTTCGCCGGGTTCAGCGACATCACCGTCCTGCACCAGGCCTTCGCCACCCGCCTCGGACTGGTCACCCTGTACGGCCCCGCGGTCGCCGGAGTCGACTTCCTCAAGAACGCCCGGGCCCAGGAGCATCTGCGGGCGACCCTCTTCGAGCCGGAGTCCGTGCGGACCGTCACGGCCGTGCCCGAGGGCGGCGGCGCGCTGGTGCCCGGACGGGCCCGGGGCGTCACGCTGGGCGGCTGTCTGAGCCTGCTCGCGAGCGACCTCGGCACCCCGCACGCCCACGCGTCGGCCCGGGACGGACTGCTGCTGATCGAGGACATCGGCGAGAGCCCGTACCGCCTGGACCGGTATCTGACCCAACTCCTGCGCGGCGGCTGGCTGGACGGGGTCGCCGGGATCGTGCTCGGCTCCTGGGCGACGTGCGGCCCGGACGAGGACCTGCGCGCGGTCTTCGCCGACCGGCTCGGCGGACTCGGTGTCCCGGTCGTGGAGGAGTTCGGGTTCGGGCACGGCGAGGGCGCGCTGACGATGCCCCTGGGGATGGCGGCCGAACTGGACACCGTCATAGGCACGTTGACGTTCGACCAACCCGCCCTGAGCTGAGCATGCCGTTACTGAAATCCTGTCAAGAAACCCTCGTTTCGGTGATTGACGCTCCCTGACACGTGTCACACGATGACTACGACCAAGTACCTACTGGTCGGTATCCGGGTTGTCCCCACCGTGGAGGTCCGTGTGTCCCGACGCGTGCCCAGATCCCGCGCGCCGCTCGCTCTCGCTCTGGGCGCCGCCCTGGCCGTCCCTCTCACCCTGGCTCCGCCCGCCACCGCGGCGGACTCCTACACCGTCACTCCGCTCAAGTTCACCGTCCGGGCGGGTGGCCGGTCCTGCACGGTCGACGCCGACCTGTACCGCCCGGCGGGTGTGGACCGGAAGCACCGCGCGCCCGCCGTGCTCGGCACCAACGGCTTCGGCGGCAGCAAGTCGGACGGCTCGACGGGCACCATCGGCAAGGCCTTCGCCCAGCGCGGCTACGTCTCCCTCATCTACTCCGGGCTCGGATTCGGCCGCAGCGGCTGTCTCATCTCCCTCGACGACCCGGCCATCGACGGTGCCGCCGCCGCGCGACTGGTCGACTTCCTCGGCGGCCAACGCGCCGCCGACGACGGCAGCACCGCCGACTTCGTCACCCTCGACCGGCCCGGCGATCCACGGGTCGGCATGATCGGCGGCTCCTACGGCGGCGCCGTCCAGCTCGCCACGGCCGCCGTCGACCACCGCCTCGACGCGCTCGTCCCCATGATCACCTGGAACGACCTGGCGTACGCGCTGGACCCCAACAACGCCACCGGCGGCACCGGCGTACCGGGCGTCTTCAAGTGGCAGTGGACCAACGGCTTCTACCTCATCGGCGAAGGCCAGCCGCTGCTCCAGCCCAGCCTCGACCCGTCCCGCATCAACCGCCTGTCCTGCCTGCACTTCGTCACCAAGGCCTGCCGGACCATCCACACACTCAACTCCGGCCGCTACCCCGCCGACCGGACCGCCGAGCTGCTCGCCTTCGCCCGCAGCGTCTCCCCGGCCTCCTATCTCCACCGCGTCAAGGCACCCACCCTGCTGGTCCAGGGGCAGGCCGACACCCTCTTCAACCTCAACGAGGCGACAGCGACGTACCGGACGCTCCGCGCCCAGGGCACCCCCGTGAAGATGATCTGGCAGTCCTGGGGCCACAGCGCCGGGCTCACCGGCCCCGGCGCCGGTGAACTCGATCTGTCGAAGGGCAACCTGGAGACCAGCTACGTCGGCCGGCGCGTCCTCGCCTGGTTCGACCGCCATCTGCGCGGCCGGACACAGGCCGACACGGGACCGGCCTTCGCCTACCACCGGGACTGGATGACCGACCCCAACCGCGCCTACGCCACCGCCGAACACCTCCCCGAGCCGAGCCGCACCCTGTATCTCTCCGGCGACGGCAAGCTCGTCGACAACCGGAACAAGGTGGCCCGGGGCAGTCGCAGCTATACCAACGGGCTGATCCCCACGAGCCATTCGGAGAACTCGCTCTCCGGCCTCATCGGGCTGCCCGACACACCACCGCACGACACCGAGGGCACCTACCTCGGCTGGACCAGCGCGCCGCTGTCACGGCCCCTCGATGTCGTCGGCGCGCCCCGGGCCACGCTCAAGGTGAACTCCCCGAAGGCCGAGCGCACCCAGAACTCCGGCGACGCGGCCGACAAGCTCGTCCTGTTCGCCAAGCTCTACGACGTCGCCCCCGACGGCACCCGCACCCTGGTGCGCCGCCTGGTCGCGCCGGTCCGGGTACCGGACGTGACCAAGAGCTTCACCGTCACGCTGCCCGGGATCGTGCACCGGTACGAGAAGGGACACCGGCTGAGCTTCGTGATCGCGGCGAGCGACGACGCCTATTTCGGCAACCGGGGGATCAAACCGGTGACCGTGGTCAGCGGACCGCGGAACACCGGGGTGCTGCGGCTGCCCGTCGCGGGCTCCTGACCGGGGGGGGGCGCGGCTACTGTGGCGGGGTGCCCCACAACGCGTCCCGCTACCTCGCCGAAGGCCCCCGGGTGGGCATACGCCACTTCACCTACGGGGACGGCGCCGAGTTCACCGCCCGGGCGCGGGAGAGCAAGGACCTGCACCATCCCTGGCTCTTCCCGCCCGAGAGCGCCCAGGCCTACACCGCGTACGCCGGCCGGCTGATCGAGGACCCGTCCAAGGCCGGCTTCCTCGTGTGCGAGCAGGGCGACGGGGCCATCGCCGGGTTCATCAACATCAACAACATCGTCGAGGGCGGCTTCCAGTCCGGGGCGCTGGGCTACGGCGCCTTCGCGCACGCCGCCGGGCGGGGGCTGATGCGCGAAGGGCTCGACCTCGTCGTGCGGCACGCGTTCGGCCCGATGCGGCTGCACCGGCTGGAGATCAACGTCCAGCCCGCGAACGCCGCGTCGATCGCCCTGGCCCGCGGCTGCGGGTTCCGGCTGGAGGGCTTCTCGCCGAAGATGCTCTTCGTCGACGGGGCCTGGCGCGACCACGAACGCTGGGCGATCACCGCCGAGATGGTCACGGGGCCGGGGCGGCGCTGAGCTCCGGCCCGGCGGTCATCCCGGGTTGCGGTCCACGTACTCGTAGATCGACCCGTCCGGGTGCAGCGCGATCAGATTGCGGCCGGCCGGCGAGGCGATCGGGCCCGCGACGATGTGGGCGCCCAGTTCGGTGAGCACCCGGTGGGTGTCGTCGACGTCCTTGACGGCGATCGTCGCGGAGACCTTGCGCAGCACCTCCAGTTCGGCCGGGGGACCGCTCATCAGCAGGAAGCAGCCGATCGCCGCCACCTCGACTCCGCCCCGTTCGAAGCGCTGGGCGCTGCCGCCCGCCAGCCGCTCGTAGAAGGGGATCGCGGTCTCGAGGTCGTCGACGCAGACGCGCAGTGTGGCACCCAGAATCTCCATGGGGACGAGCCTAGTTACGCGCCATGGGGCGCGGGTACCCGGCCGGGCATGAAGCCGATGGATCACCTGGAGCATCTGGACAAGCATCTGGTTGACGAGCTGGCACAGGTGGCGCGTGAGACCGTACGGGACGAACTGCGCGAGCAGACACGCAAGCAGCGCCGCAGGGCCACGCTGTACGCCGCGTCCGGCGCGCTCGCCCTGTACGCGGGCGCGGCCCTCGCACTCGCCGTGGGACTGGCCCTCGCCCTCGGCCTGCCCGACTGGGCGGCGGCGCTGATCACCGCAGTGATCCTGGGCGCCGCGGCCTATGTGCTGCGCGGCATGGCCCGGCCGGCCCGCCCAGGTTCCGGGCAGCCGGCCGGTGCGGTCCCGGGCCATGAGGCCGCGGGCCAGGCCGCCGCGGCTGCCGGTGGTCTGCCGTACCCGCCCGTGCCGCCGGGCACGCCCGCCGGGCCCGCCCCGGGCACGGTGCCCCCGCGGCCGACGGACGACCCGGACGTACCCCGCCCCAGGGCGTGATGCCGGGTGCACAAGCGAGGAACATCCCACCAGCAGGGCCGAGTGGTCGTGGTGAGCGGCACCATCGTGCACAGGAGGTCGAGTTAGCTCGATCGTGTGATGGTCCGCTTGTGGGCTTGCGATGTCCTGGGCCGACCGGGTTAACGTGATCGTGCGATCTGGGACGCCGGGTACGGCGCCAGTGTGCGGGGCCCCCGCTCCACCGGAGTGATGGTTCGGGGCCTCCCCGTCGCCTCTGGCCGTAGCCATATGGCCAGGTCGTGAGGGGACCGGCCTCCCGGGATCGGACCACGCACGGGATGCGTGTCGCCGCCTCGGGGTTGAGTACGCCGGTAACCAGTGCGCTCAAGACCGTTCGGGGCGTGCGGCTGATCGGGCTCACTCCTGCTCAGTCTTTAGGAACGGTTCAACGAGTCATTGCGCTGCGAGCTGCTGCACGCCCGCAGCGGGGTGCGGACGACGATGGTGCAGCTGCCGGGGCTCAACACCCCGCAGTTCGACTGGGTGTTGAATCGGATGGCCGGCCGGGCCCGGCCCGTCGCACCCGTGTACCAGCCGGAGGTCGCGGCCCGGGCCGTCGTGCACGCGGCGTCGCACGCGCGGCGCCGGGAGTACTGGGTGGGCGGCTCCACCGCGGCCACGCTCATCGCCAACGCCGTCGTCCCCGGGCTGCTGGACCGCTATCTGGCCCGTACGAACTTCGACGCGCAGCAGGACGAGGGCAGGCCCGACGGCCCGGTGAACCTGTGGGCCCCGGCGGACGGGCCGCACGGCCGCGACTTCGGCGCGCACGGGCGCTTCGACGACGAGGCCGTGGTCGGCAGCGCGCAGCAGTGGCTGTCACGCAACCGGGGGCGGCTGGGCGCGGCCCTGACCGTGGGAGCCGGGATCCTGGCTGCACGCCGACTGACCGGGCCGGTCCGCCGTCAGTTCTCCAGCTGCGGCAGCACCTTCGTGCGGTAGAAGTCGAAGAAGCCGCGCAGGTCGGGGCCGATCTGGTTGACGTAGACCCGGTCGAAGCCCGCGTCGGTGAACTGCTTCAGCTCGGCCACGTGGGCGTCCACGTCGTCGCCGCACACCCGGTTCTCGCGCACCATGTCCTCGGTGACCAGCCGCTGTGCCTGCTCGAAGTGTTTCGGGGAGGGGAGCACCTGGCCCAGCTCCCCCGGCAGCTGCTCGTTCGCCCAGAGCCGGTGGACGGTCCGTGCGGCCTCGTCCGCGTCGGTGTCGTAGCAGACCTTGGTGCCGCCGCTGACCGGCTTTCCGCCGCCTCCGCCCTTGCGGTACTGCTCCACCATCGTCTCGTCCGGCGCGACGCTGATGTAGCCGTCGCCCACACGGGACGCCAGCTGGGTCGCCGCCGGGCCGAAGCCGGAGATGTCGATCGGGATCGGCTCGTCCGGCACCGTGTAGAGGCGGGCGTTCTCCACCGTGTAGTGCGGCCCGTGGTGGTTGACCTCCTCGCCCGTGAACAGCCGGCGCATCACCTGGATGGCCTCCTCCAGCATGTCCAGACGGACATGGGCCGGCGGCCAGTGATCGCCGAGGATGTGCTCGTTGAGTGCCTCGCCGGAGCCCACGCCGAGCCGGAAGCGGCCCGCCGTCATCACCGCGCTGGTCGCCGCGGCCTGTGCCACCACCGCCGGGTGCATCCGCACGGTCGGGCAGGTCACCGCCGTCTCGATCGGAAGGGACACCGCCTCGGACAGCGCGCCGATCACCGACCAGACGAACGGGCTCTGGCCCTGCTCGTCGTTCCACGGGTGGTAGTGGTCCGAGATCCACAGCGCCTGGAATCCGGCCTGCTCGGCCATCCGCGCCTGCTCGATCAGCTCGGCGGGTCCGTACTGCTCGCACGAGAGGAAATAGCCGTACTCGGGCATGGGGGAGAGCCTCCGCGACGTGGGCGTCCGTGTCCCGCACCGGGTACCCGGGCGCTGGTCCGGAAACCGGCGGGGTTCCGCCCGGGAGGGGGCCGGCGGACGTTTGGGTGCCCTGGCCAGGGGGACGCGGAAGGCTCCCGAGGTACGCGACAGCGCCGGAGGCGAACCGTGAGTCGACCCCGCATCGTGATCGTCGGTGCCGGTTTCGCCGGCTACCGCGCGGCGCGCACCCTGGCCCGGCAGACCCGGGGCAGGGCCCATATCACCCTGGTCAACCCGACCGACTACTTCCTGTACGTGCCGCTGCTGCCCCAGGTCGCCGCGGGCATCCTGGAGCCGCGCCGGGTCACGGTCTCCCTCTCGGACACGCTGCCCCGGGTACGGCTGGTGCTCGGCGAGGCCGACGGGATCGACCTCGACGGACGCACCGTGCACTACACCGGCCCCGAGGGCGAGGGCGGCACGCTCGCCTACGACCGGCTGGTGCTCGCCGCGGGCAGTGTCAACAAGCTGCTGCCCATCCCGGGTGTGGCCGAGCACGCGCACGGCTTCCGCGGGCTGCCCGAGGCGCTGTACCTGCGCGACCACGTGACCCGGCAGGTGGAGCTGGCAGCCGTCGCCGAGGACCCGAAGTCGTGCGCCGCGCGCTGCACCTTCGTCGTGGTCGGCGCCGGATACACCGGAACCGAGGTCGCCGCGCACGGGCAGCTGTTCACCGACGCGCAGGTCCGCAGGCATCCGCTGCGGCAGGGCATGCGGCCGCGCTGGATCCTGCTGGACGTGGCGCCGCGGGTGCTGCCCGAGATGGACGACAAGCTGTCCGCGACGGCCGACCGGGTGCTGCGGCAGCGGGGCGTGGACGTACGGACCGGGACCTCCGTGAAGGAGGCCACGCCCGACGGGGTCGTACTGAGCGACGGCGAGTTCGTCGAGACCCGGACGCTGGTGTGGTGTGTGGGCGTACGGCCCGATCCGCTGGTGGAGTCCCTCGGGCTGCCGTTGGAGAAGGGGCGGCTGCTCGTCGATCCGAACCTCCAGGTGCCGGGGCGGCCGGAGCTGTTCGCTTGCGGTGACGCGGCCGCGGTGCCCGATCTGGAGAAGCCGGGGAGCTATACGCCGATGACCGCGCAGCACGCCTGGCGGCACGGCAAGGTCGCGGCCGAGAACGTCGCCGCGTCGCTGGGGCTCGGCGGGGTGCGCAAGCCCTACCGTCATCGCGACCTGGGCTTCGTCGTCGACCTGGGCGGTGCGAAGGCCGCGGCCAATCCGCTCGGCGTGGCGCTGTCCGGGGTGCCGGCGGGTGTGGTGACGCGTGGCTACCATCTCGCCGCCATGCCCGGCAACCGGGTCCGGGTCGCCGCCGACTGGCTGCTGGACGCCGTACTGCCGCGCCAGGCCGTGCAGTTGGGGCTCGTACGGTCCTGGTCGGTGCCCCTGGACACCTCGTCTCCGGAGGTGGCCCGGGTGCCGGGCGGGCCCGGGACGCGGCAGGAGGCGAGCGCCCGCTCGGGGCCGGGCGCAGCGATCGAGGCCGACACATACGACGGGGGGACCGGCACCGGGTCCGGGACGGACCGGGCCGGAGACCAGCCCGCGAAGGGGCAGCCCGGATCCGGGGTGACGCAGGTGCAGCCTGGGTCCGGGGCCGCGGAGCGGCGCTCGGAAACGGAGCTCGCCAAGGGCCGCCCGGGTGCGCAGCCGGGCAGGACCTGGCCCGCCGACGAGCCCGCCAAGGGGCCTCGCGGCGCTACGCGGACCAGGAGCGGGCCCGGCGGTGAGCCTGCCGGGGGCGGGCCTGGTGGTGAGCCTGCCAGGAATCAGCCTGGTGGTGAGCCTGCCAGGAACCAGCCCGGTGGTGAGCCTGCCGGGAGTCGGCGGGGTGGTGAGCCGGCGAAGAACCGGCCGGGTGGTGAATCTGCGCGGAGCCGGCTTGGTGGTGTACCCGTCACGGATCAGCCCGGTGGCGAGCGGGCGCGGACTCAGGCTGGTGGCGAGCCCGCCGGGAGTCGGCGGGGTGGTGAGCCGGCCAAGAACCAGCCGGGTGGTGAGCCCGCCAAGAACCAGCCCGGTGGTGAACCCGCCAAGAACCAGCCCGGCGGTGAGCCCGCGAAGAACCAGCCCGTGCCCGGTCCTCAGCCCCCTGACGATCAACCACCCCCGGGCCCCGGTATCGCGCCCGGCCCCGTCAAGCGTTCCGACCCGCCGGACGACTCCGCGAAAGGAGACTCATGAACACCGGTGAACTCACCGATCTCGGCCGGCAGCTGCGCGTGGACAGTGTTCGCGCCGCCGCCGCCGCGGGCTCCGGGCACCCGACGTCCTCGATGTCCGCCGCCGACCTGATGGCCGTACTGCTCGCACACCACTTCCACTACGACTTCGACCGCCCCGCCCACCCCGGCAACGACCGCTTCGTGCTGTCCAAGGGACACGCCTCGCCGCTGCTGTACTCCGCGTACAAGGCGGCCGGCGCCATCGACGACGAGGAGCTGCTCACCTTCCGCAAGCTGGGCAGCCGCCTCGAAGGGCACCCCACACCGCAGCGCCTGCCGTGGGTCGAGACGGCCACCGGCTCGCTCGGGCAGGGCCTGCCGGTCGGGGTCGGCATCGCGCTGGCCGGCAAGCGGCTGGACCGCACCGGCTACCGCACATGGGTGCTGTGCGGCGACAGCGAGCTGGCCGAGGGATCCGTGTGGGAGGCCGCCGAGCACGCCGGGTACGAGCACCTGGACAACCTCACCGTGATCGTCGACGTCAACCGGCTCGGCCAGCGCGGCCCGACCCGGCACGGCCACGACCTGGACGCCTACGCCCGCCGCTTCCAGGCCTTCGACTGGCACACCATCGAGGTCGACGGCCACGACGTGGACGCCGTCGACCGCGCCTACGGCGAGGCCGCCTCCACCAAGGGCCAGCCCACCGCGATCCTCGCCCGCACCCTCAAGGGCAAGGGCGTAGAGGGCGTCCAGGACCGCGAGGGCCTGCACGGCAAGCCGCTGCCGGACGCCGAGGAGGCGATCGCCGAACTCGGCGGACCGCGCGACATCCGCGTATCGGTGCAGGAACCGCCGGCCGCCCGCATGCTGCACGCCGTTCACACCGGGAACTACGAACTCCCCAAGTGGGACAAGGGCGAGGAGGTCGCCACCCGCAACGCCTTCGGCGAGGCACTCGCGGCACTCGGCACCGGCCGCGGCGACATCGTCGCCCTGGACGGGGAGGTCGGCGACTCCACCCGCGCCGAGTTCTTCGCCAAGGAGCACCCCGACCGCTACTTCGAGTGCTACATCGCCGAGCAGCAGATGGTCGCCTCGGCGGTCGGGCTCGCCGCGCGCGGCTGGATGCCGTACGCCGCCACGTTCGCGGCCTTCCTGACCCGGGCCCACGACTTCATCAGGATGGCGTCCGTCAGCGGCGCCGGCATCAACCTGGTCGGCTCGCACGCCGGCGTCGCCATCGGCCAGGACGGGCCCAGCCAGATGGGCCTGGAGGACCTGGCGATGATGCGGGCGGTGCACGGCTCGACCGTGCTGTACCCGTGCGACGCCAACCAGACCGCCCGGCTCGTCGGCGCGATGGCCGGCCTGGAGGGCGTCCGCTATCTGCGCACCTCGCGCGGCGAGAGCGCGGTGCTCTACGGCCCCGACGAGGAGTTCCCGGTCGGCGGGAGCAAGGTGCTGCGCTCCTCCGAGCGCGACCGGCTGACCCTCGTCGCGGCGGGCGTCACCGTGCACGAGGCACTGGCCGCCGCCGACGCCCTGGAGCGGGAGGGCATCCAGGCGCGGGTGATCGACCTGTACTCCGTGAAGCCCGTCGACCGCGCCACTCTGCGCCGGGCCGCCGAGGAGACCGGCTGCCTGGTGACCGTCGAGGACCACCACCCGGAGGGCGGCATCGGGGACGCGGTCCTCGACGCCTTCACCGACGGACGGCCCGTCCCGCGCCTGGTGCGGCTCGGCGTACGGTCGATGCCCGGCTCGGCGTCCCCGGCCGAGGCGCTGCACGCCGCCGGCATCGACGCCGAGTCGATCGCGGCGGCCGGGCGGCTGCTGGTGGAGGAGGCGGTCGTGCCGTGAGCGGCGGCGACGGCACGCGCAGGGTGCGGGCCGGCCGTCGCACCGTGACGGTCCACCGGCCGGACAAGGTGCTCTTCCCCGGCGGCGCGGGCGCGAAGGAGTACACCAAGGGCGACCTGGTGGACTACCACCGGGCCGTCGCGCCCTTCATGCTGCCGCACCTGCGCGGCCGTCCGCTGATGCTGGAACGGCACCCGGACGGGCTCGACGGCCCGAGGTTCATGCAGAAGAACACCCCGGACTCCTACCCGGAGTGGATCACCCGCGTCGAGGTGGCCAAGGAGGGCGGCACCGTCCGTCACACCGTCTGTGACGACACCGCCACCCTCCTCTATCTGGCCGACCAGGCCAGCATCGCCCTGCACCGCTGGCTGTCCCGCGCCGACGGCGTCGACCACCCCGACCGGCTGGTCTTCGACCTCGACCCCGCGGGCGACGACTTCGAGGCCGTGCGCGAGGCCGCCCGGCTGCTCGGGGAACTCCTCGAAGAGCTGGAGCTGCCCTCGGCGCTGATGACCACCGGCTCCCGCGGACTGCACGCGATCGTGCCGCTGAACGGCCGGCACGACTTCGACGAGGTGCGCGCCTTCGCCCGGGACGTCGCCGACACCCTCGCCGACGCCCACCCCGACCGGCTCACCACCGCCGCCCGCAAGAAGGACCGCGGCGAGCGGCTCTACCTCGACGTGCAGCGCAACGCCTACGCCCAGACCGCCGTCGCGCCCTTCACGGTCCGGCCCCGGCCGGGCGCGCCCGTGGCGACCCCCATCACCTGGGACCAGCTCGACGACCCGGAGCTGAACGCCCGCAGTTACACCGTCGCCGACGCCGTCGAGCAGGCCCGCACCAACCCCTGGTCCGGCCTGCTCGGCCGCGGCCGGGCGCTGGGACCGGCCCGGCGGCGGCTGAACGCCCTGCGCGGCTGAGCCGCCCCCCGCTTCACCTGGCGGGTGGCAGATGCATGAGACCCCAGAGGTTTGGCGAACACTCTTGCGGCCACACGGAGGGGGAGGTGGCCATGTCGAACACAAGAGACACGCAAGAGTCACAGAGTTCACAGAAACCCCAGGACTCTCAGAATACGAGCAAACCGAACGAGAAGCAGACGGCCCAGAAGAAGACGGCTCCGAAGCAGACGGCCCCGAAGCGGCCGAGCCCGATGGACGTGCTGCGCCAGGCGCGCGGCCAGCTCGCGGAGCTCACCGGCATGGAAGCCGAGACCGTGTCGTCCTTCGAGCAGACGGAGGAGGGCTGGGCGCTGGAGGTCGAGGTCCTCGAACTCGAGCGCGTGCCCGACACGATGAGCCTGATGGCGAGCTACCAAGTGGAGCTCGACACCGAGGGGCAGCTCACGGGCTACCGGCGCGTCCGCCGCTACGAACGCGGTCGATCCGACG